>DUIU01000105.1:0-4848 GCA_013330155.1 Candidatus Poseidonia sp.
GCCGGTTGACAACAGTCGAATCAAGGGATTGTACAAACTCAGCGTCGAAGAACGGCGGGCATTGGTGGCAAAAGCCACCCAGCTCAGCGAAGAGCATGTCAGCGCCCTTGCCGCCCATGGAGAACTGGATGAGACCGCTGCCGACCGAATGATAGAGAACGTCATCGGAACCATGTCGCTACCCGTTGGAGTCGCCACCAACTTCGTCATCGATGGAAAGCACTACCTGATACCCTTTTGCTTGGAAGAATCAAGCGTGGTAGCGGCCGCATCCAACATGGCCAAGCGATGTTTGGGCCATGGAGGATTTTCCACCAACAACGACGACCCCGTTATGATTGGCCAAATCCAACTGCTCGACGTGGAAAACATTGAGCAAGCAACCACCAACATCCTTGACGCCAAAGACGAACTCATGGCCTTTTGCAATGATATCCCCTCCCGCATGATCGCACTCGGCGGAGGCTGCAAAGACATTGAAGTTCGACAACTCCCCACGCCCCTAGGGACCATGCTCATCATCCACCTGCTGGTTGACTGCAGGGACGCGATGGGAGCCAACGCCGTCAACACCATGGCTGAACGAGTCGCCCCCCGAATTGAAGCCCTAACAGGCGGTCGTGCTCATCTACGAATCCTCTCTAATTTGGCAGGCCACCGCCTTGCTCGAGTCTCCGGAGTCTTCACCCCCGAAGAAATGGCCTCTGATGGAACAAAAGAAGATGGAGAAGCCGTCATTGAAGGCATCCTTCAAGCCCATGCCTTCGCAGTGGAGGACCCCTATCGAGCAGCCACTCACAACAAGGGCGTGATGAACGCTATCAGCAGCGTTGCCCTAGCGTGCGGCCAAGACTGGAGAGCCATTGAGGCAGGTTGCCACGCTTGGCCTACTTTATCCGATGGGCGGTACACTTCAATGTCCAATTGGACCAAAGACGGCGAAGGGAATCTGGTGGGCTCAATGGAACTCCCAATGGCCGTTGGCATTGTTGGAGGTGCTTCCAAAGTCCATCCGGCCGCTCGTGCAAACCTGGCAATTTTGGGCGTTGAAACGGCCCAGGAGCTCGCTGGCATCATTCTTTGCGCCGGACTCGCACAAAACCTCGGGGCCTTGCGTGCCTTGTCCACCAAAGGAATCCAAGCCGGCCACATGAAGCTCCATGCAAAGAACATGGCCGTGAGTGCTGGCGCAGTTGGAGACGAGGTTGACGCTTTGGCGGCTCGTTTACAAGCCCATGAGGGTCACCGCACGCAAAGTTTAGTTGAAACCTGGTTGGCAGAAATGCGCCAAGATTGAGACTCACTCTTCTTGTGAAACTGGGAGCGAGGCTTGAACCGTCCCAGACTCATCGGATTCCTCTCGAAGTATCTCTTTTCGATCTCCAAGTTCGTCAAGAAGCCCGCTTGATTGCACCTGCTCCCTAAACCACGCTTTGACCTTCTTCCGGTCCGTGTGTGGGCAGCCAAAGGCTTCAGAAAAGCGCCTCGTGGTGGCCAATCGACGAGTATTTCCATCTTTTCGACGATCGATCATGCCGTGCTGAGCAAGTTCCCGGACATAATCGTAGGCTTTCTGTCCGAGCAGTTCCACAAGACGAGCTTGTGGCATGGGTTGGTGATAAGCGATGAGGGCTGCGGCTTTCAACAACTTCGGAGGCATGTCGGTTTTTGTTTCCCTTGGAAGGTGTGAAGCGATGCCAGGTTTGACTTCCAGGGCCCAGCGATCACCCACCTCAGCCAGTTGGAGCGCTCCTCCCTTCCTTCGCTTGAGCGTCGCCTGAAGCGAACCGAGGCAATCCAACATCTCGTCTTCATCGTAGCCAAGGACCTTTGACAACTCCGCTACGGACATGGACTTGCCAGAACTGAACAAGGTGGCTTCAATCAAGGATTCCAACGGCAACTCAGTCATGTCTTCACCCTCACTCCACCAACCAATCGTGTTCGTTCAACATCGCATTGGTCGCTTCATCCTCAACATCCACCTTTGGAGCATCGGCTGAATTCGCTGACGCCTCTTTGGCAGCTTTGGCTTCGAGTTTTGCCTGCCTTCTCGCCTCACGTTCCTCTGCGACACGAGCACGTTCAGCGATGGCTTCCATGCGGTGCTCTGACCCCGTGGTTTGACCACCAAGAGCCTCTGCATCCTCTGCCATGAGGGCATCAACGGCGTCGAGAACATCATTGAAGGAGGTGAGGTCTGGCCAGAGGTCTTCGATCATAATGTTCGCAACTTCTTCCCCTTCCTGTGAAATACTGGCCATTCGACGGTGTGTCAAGAACAATCCAGCGATGAATGAAGCAACAAAGGCTTCACTTTCTGGGTCATCAAGCGTTGAACCAAAGGTGGAGACCAGCAGCGGCTTGAGTTTAGCGATGACCTTCACGAGAGGTACAACCGGCGCCTCTGCTTCAGCGCAGGTCGCTTTCAAGGCGTTCCAACATCGCTCAATGTCGCCTTCAAGGTCTTCATTGTGCATCCTTCCACCCACATTTTCGAGGTACTCACTCAGCTCTTGCTCATGCTCAAGACGGTTGATTTCACGTTGCTTGAGGGCTTCCGCATCATCGGCGGCGTCCTTGAACGCCGAAAGGAGTTCAGCCAACGTGACTGGGCGCCCTTCGTCGCGTCGAACACGTTCGTCAAAGAAGGACGTCAGCATCTCATCGGCATCTCCATCAAGAACCGATTGGGTAAAGAAAAATGCTTCATCGTCGTATTCGCTCTCCCAGCCGAACCCGTGGTCATCCTCCCACTCATCTTCCTCAACGGGTTGGATTTTCTCAAACAGCACTGCGGATTGATGGTGAAGAACCTCCCAAGAGAGGCGAATCAATCGGCCACACGCTGCCAAGTCGAGGTTTTCACCGTCTTTGACGCGTTGGGCGAAGACGTTCAGGAAGGCCGAAAGGTCAACGTTCCAAGGGTTGAAGGCTTCTTCTCGCACAAGGGAAAGCACCAACGCTACGGACCGGTCAAACGGGTCGTGGAGGCTTTGATGTTCGGCTTCTTCAGTGGCTGCGATGGCTGCGATACGCTGGCCAAAAGACTCGGCATCTTCCCGTTCTTCTCCTTGTCCCAGAAGTTGGTCGATGACCTCTTGCTGGAGGAACCATCGATCGAGCATGCTTTGTTGTTCAGCCATGAAAACACCTCACTGCTCTTCAGATTCAACTGCACTTTCGGAGAGATTCTGTGCCACATCCGTCTCGGATTCACTTGCTTGAGCAACCTTGGCCGCAACTTCGGCTCGTTCATTGATGTCTTCAGTAAACTCTTGCGTCCGCTCCATCAACCCACCCATGCTTGATTCAGGAGTGGCTTGCTGTTCGCCATCCTCGTGCATGTGCGCCAGCAGACCACCCAAACTCTTGGGGACCTCAAGGGCATCTGGAACAACCGGCATGTCATCCGCGGCCGCAACCGCATCAAGAATTCGGCTCTCGTTCTTGTCAGCGTCCTTCTGGGCTTCTTTGAGCGCAGCCTCGCCCAAAGCGATGGCGCGCTCTCGGTCAAAGTCGAGAATGCGGCGACTGCAACCGTCACCGCCGTGCGTGATACCGATGTGGTGGTCTGCCAACTTGAGGGAGACCTTACGCAAGGTGACCATGATAAATTGAGCACGCTGGCTCCGTTTTCGACACATCTTTGCAATGCGCTCGGCGTTGTAGGCGTCGAGGTTTTGATCGACTTCATCGAAGTAGTAAAACGGACTTGGGTCGTAATCTTGAATGGCAAAAATGAGCGCCAAAGCCGCCATTGATTGCTCTCCACCAGAGAGTTGTTGACGGCTGACCTTTGACGATTTTCCGCGTGGTTGCGCCCACAACTCAAGACCTCCTTTGAAGGGTTCAGCGGGATTCTCGAGGAAGAGTTCACCGCGTCCACCGTCAGAAAGTTCATTGTAGGACTTCTTGAAATTCTCGTTGACCTTTTCCAAAACATCCAGCAGGCGTTCCTTACGCTGAGATTCAAGTTGTTCCGTGACCTCGATGAGGTGCTTACGACGAGACTGCAGGGTGGCGAATTCGTCCTTCATCAAATCGAGACGAGCCTGGCATTCATCGTACTGTTCAATCGCCATCATGTTGACGTTACCGAAGTTATCCATGCGACGTTGCAGGTTTCGAAGTTCACGTTCCAATTCTCCCACATTCTTCAGGCCCTCTGGCAAATCGTTGAGTGAAAGATTGGCATCGATTAATTCCTGGCCCATGAGTTGGACCTCGCCTTCTTTTTCTGCGATGGTGCGCATCAAATCCTCAGCCAGCCTTCGATTGTTTTGTGCTTGCGTCAATCGTTCCTCGTTTCGTACACGAAGCGTAGCCCGCTGGTCAGTCAATTCTTGGCGTTCAGTTTCGAGGCCTTGATTTTCCTCAAGGTAGACCGCTTGTTCGTCCTTCTTGGCCTTGAGAGCGATTCGGTCAGTGGCCAAATTCGCTTCGAGCTCATCGATGCGAACCAACCTGGACTCTTTGTTTTCATCCAGGGAGCGAAGCCGTGCTTCAATCTCATCGACACGTCGTTGCAGCACTGTTTGGTGACTCGCACCGCTGCTCAATGTTTCCTCAGCCTTTTCTTTCTCCCCTTGAGCACTCACTCGAAGGAGGTTGGCAGCGTGCATGCGTTCACGCAAATGCTCAGGGCTAGCCGCCTCCAAGGCCTCTTTGGCTGTTTGATGGGCTTGCTTTGCACTTGAGAGGGTGCGGTCTGCCGCATCCAAACCTCGCAAAGCATCCTGAGCATTTTGACGAACTTCATCCAATTTTCCTTCCAATCCAGACACGACGCCCAAGGCCTTCTTGTGCGCTTGGCCCGTCTGTTTTTGTTCGGCTTTTACCTCACGC
>DUIU01000105.1:5105-6627 GCA_013330155.1 Candidatus Poseidonia sp.
CTTGTGCGCTTGGCCCGTCTGCTTTTGTTCGGCTTTCACCTCACGCATTTCGGTAGCATGGGAATCGTCAACCATGGCGTTGATCTTGTTTCGAATCAATTGTTGATTGGTCCGTGCTTCTCGAAGTGCCTCGTTGACGGTACGCTCCATCAGATGGTACTTGTCCACCTCTCCGGTATACTTCTCAACCTCCGAGGCGCCCTGAATGCGTCCACCGAAGGAGATGTTCATTTTCCGTTTGGACCCACCAACCATGGCCCCGCCGGATTCGATCACATCTCCACGGAGCGTGACGAAACGGGTTCCACCCATGTATTGTCGGGCGATGCTGAGGTTTTCCACGATGAGTGTGTTTCGCAAAGCAAAGCGGACAGCAACATCGATTCTCGGGTCATAATCAAGCATTTCATGGGCAAATCCGAGAACGCCATCCTTTCGAGAGGTCATGACCGTCTTCCCACCAGCCCGGGAGCTGTTGAGTTTGTTGATGGGGAGGAACGTCGCACGGCCTGCTCGGTTTTCGGCAAGCCATCGAATCGCATTGGCAGCATCTTGGTCGGTTTCAACGACGACGGAGGCCATTCCCGCTCCGATGGCCGTCGCCAGGGCTACTTCATGGGCGCTGTCTTTGGGAGCACAAAGCTCAGCCACAGTGCCGATGATGCCGCGTAATTCTTGATTATCTCGTGCAGCAAGGACGGCACTCGCGCCGCCAGCCAATCCTTTGGCCCCCGATTTTTGTTCCATCTCGGCCTTTGCCAAATTGAGAGCTCGCTCGGCCTCGCGAAGTTTGATTTCGATTCGGGAGCGGTCCTCGCCGAGTTGCGACTCGGCTCGTTGGGCATCGATGAGTTGTTGGGCAAGGGCATTGCGATCGTATTCTGGGGCTTCATCGGAAAGTTCCTGAAGGCGAATACCAAGTTCTCCGAGGGCTAAACGTAATTCTTCACTTTCCTCTTGAGCCGTGGCCAATTGTTGTCCAACCAAATCCGCTTCGACGGCCAACTTGTCAACCTCGCTTTGGGCTTCGCTTCGTTGTTGCTCTTGGTCTTCAACGAGTTCTTCCGCAGTGGCCAAAGCTTCCGTCAAGTGTAGATTTTGCTCTCCGGCCATGGCCAATGCTTGGCGAACTCGGCCTTCTTCATCCTGGGCTTCTTTCAGATGTTCAAGCGCCTCTGCAAGGGCAGAGTTAGCCGATTCCAAATTCGAAACAAAGGCCGAAAGTTCTTCTGAAGCTTCATCGAGTTGTTCCTTGACCTCGACCACTTCCCCGGCCTCTTCTTCCTCTTCCTTGGTCGCTTCCACCAAACGGTCATTGTTGAGTTCAATGGCCACTTGAAGCGCTTGAATGGCTTGGCCGAGTTCAGAGGTCTCTCCACCCGTGAGTTGGTTTATTTCACGTTGGATGTCAGCGATCTTGTCATCCAATTCGAGAAGCTCCTTTGCGGTAGCTTTGTGCTCGTCAAGGAGCGTTTGACTTTGAGCGAGGTACTTCTGGCGCTCCTCGATATGGAAAGCCAAT
>DUIU01000124.1:0-144 GCA_013330155.1 Candidatus Poseidonia sp.
GTCGTTGGACTTTCGTCCCTCCAGGGGGACGACGGCGATCTCTGAGCCGAATGCAAACATTTCGTGGGTGAGTTTTCCGCTTGGGAATTCCACAACTTCAATGACTGGTCGGGCCAATTCTTCCTGCATTCCCGTTGGAGGTTT
>DUIU01000124.1:458-2567 GCA_013330155.1 Candidatus Poseidonia sp.
ACCGTCATGCGCAGTTCGAGGACCTGTTGGATTTTGCCGGACTCGACATGAAGGATGGTGTCCAGGACTTGGCTGACCAAACCCAGTTCCACCTTCCCAATCAGTCGTTGAATGGCTTCCAAAGCTGAATTTGCGTGGGTTACGCCCAACAAACCGACACCTGCAAGGCGGACGTCGGCAAAAATTTCGAAGTCTCGGGCCCGGCGCACCTCATCAAAAATAACGAAATCGGGACGAACAAGGAAGATGATTTCAGCGGTCTTCTCTAGGTCTCCTTCCAATGGAGCATACTGAGTAATTCGGTCGGCGAGTTGGAGGTCGCGTGGTGCCTCCATGGTCTTGACCAAGGCTCCAACTTCGGTATCGAGGTACTCTGCAATGGCTTGAGCGAGGGTGGTTTTCCCGGAGCCAGGACGACCGCAGATGAAAACGCCGCGATGATGATTGCGGAGTCGCTCTATCAACCGCTCGTCCAAGTCATAATCGCCAAGACTTAGTTTTGCGACGGGCCGTACGATTGTAATTTCGCGGGCATCGGAAAAAGGAGGCCAAGCAGAGGTAATGCGCAGATCTCCCAGCTGGAGAACTCGGCATCCTTTTCGGTCAATTTCAAGAAAACAGTCGCTGCGATGGCGGTTTTCTTCCACAATCGCCACGAGGTCTTCCTCTGCTTGCTCAAGCTGCAAGGTGTCCCACGTGGTGGTTGATTCCTCGACTTCAACCAGCCTCAACGAGCCGATTGCCCCTCGTTTGACACGAGGGGGACAGTCCGCTTTCAGGAAAACAGTATGCACATCCTCCATCAACAGAGACTCGAGGTGTTTTGGAAGCGTTGGGTGGTCACCGTGGGTCGCCATTGAAAGGAAGGTCGGGGAGGTCGGCCTTTGACACTTCGCCCATAGGACTGCGCCGAGAATGGAATCAAACACCGTTCGGTTGAATCATGTAGCCCGTTAGCCAAAACGAACCGATGAACGACAGGGAAAGGAGGTAGGCGCCCACGGTGGGGAACGCCCAAATTGAAATCGAGAGTTGGGCGAAAATGACGATGCTCGCCACCATGGCCAACATGTTCCAAGGGCCGCTTCCGGTTAATTTCAGATACGTAAATGTCGATTCCCTTTCCGAGAGGCCCCAAATAAAAGCCGTCAAGGCGCTGAGAGCAACAAGGGTCAGAACGCCATCCATAACGGCCCCTTGCAAGTACCACACTCCCAAACTCGCGACGGCACTTGCGCCAAGCATGCGCTGAACGGTGTTCATTGAGAGGCCCATGGACTCATCCAAGAGCATGGCATTCTTCAATTCTCGCAAAGGAGTGTTTGCGTTAAACGGATTCCTGGCCGCCGTGTTCTTCGAGCCATGCACTGAGGTCCATAAGGGTCGAGGCAGGGGGGAAAACACACGGAGACTGTGTCGAAATCTTCTCGAGGAAATACAGCCATTCTTGTTCAAGAGGCTCACCAGAAAATTGTTCCAAAAGTGGCTTTTCGTCAAGTCCATCCCCAATATGCCAAGAGAACTCTCCGGTCCCAAAGTCAAGGACGGCCCCTCGCAAGGTCCCCTGAACGCCGATGAGGCGTTGTTCCTCATCCGCCCCCCAAGCAACATCGATGAGGACGACTTGCCCCTCGTGGCGAAGCCAGATTTGGGCTGAGTTGTGTGTGCGGTGGAATCGCGTGATGTCCATGGACATCAGTGGCGCATCAAGCAAGAAAGTCGTCGCGTCAAGGCCGTGCACGGCGAGCGTGGAGACGACGTCAAGCCCTGCGGGTTTCGGCCGTTTGGTCCGCCGTTGGTAGCTGAGGGTTTCCACTTGCAATTCCCGGTCTTCAATCGCAGCCTTCATCCGCCGGAGCCCTGCATGATGACGCAATAAGTATCCAGTCACCAAAATCGTTGAATCCGGAAGATTCTGGAGGAAGTTCATGGCTTTCCCATGGTTGTCAGCTAATGGTTTTTCGACGAAGAGCGGTATGTTCTCGAAGAGGAGTTTTTCAGCCAGTTCGAGATGGGTGTTTGGGGGCGTGACAACGGCGACACCGGTGAGATTTTCTGCGCCCATCATGGCGTCCAGCGAGGTGTATGTTTCGTCGGCTTCAAGCCCCG
>DUIU01000124.1:2939-3334 GCA_013330155.1 Candidatus Poseidonia sp.
GAGGGTTCTGTAGTGATTCATTCCCCAACGACCACATCCGACCAAACCGATTGTGAGGTTCATGGTCAACCCTCAACGATAATACGAACTGAGCCATGAGCCATTTGAGTCTTTGTAGCGAATCTCGAAACGCTCAGGCGCTGCATCCCATTGCCACCAGCCTTGGTCATTGAATCCCATGAGATCGTAGACTTCTGGGGTGCAATGAACCCCTGTTTCGCCGTAGTAGTAAGCGTGAGAAACCCGCGTCGTGATACGATGAAGACCTGCTAAATACATCGCCAAGGATGTGATGGCGTCTTGGCTTGTTGGCGCCGTTCGCCAAGGAACGCTCGGAAAGGGATTGTGGATGGCTTGAGATGGCGGGGCCAATCGAGGGGTTTGTGGGGTTTTGG
>DUIU01000062.1 GCA_013330155.1 Candidatus Poseidonia sp.
CGGACCGTGTCAAAATCAAACGCCACCATGTACTTCGATGGGAAACCAAGGATTTGATTCCCGTAATAGGTTCTGAAGTTGGTTTGAGCTTCGTTGAAATTCACGGCATTCGGCTGCATAAAATAAATCGCCAAATCCGGTGAGGTGTATTCGGCCTCTGTGTCGATGTCTGCAAGACCGTCCAACGTCGTCGCGTCCACTCGGAAGAAGACATTGGAAGCATCGTAACCGAAGTGGAAGGATTCAATGTCAAAATCACCACCTGAAACGGGTGCATCATAACGCGCGGCACCGTCCCATTCACCAGGGAGAGCGACGCCATCAATCATCGGCTCAATGATGCCACTAGCGGCCGGGTCGGCAACAGCAGGGTTGGTCCAGAGGTCTTGGAGATATGGCGGAAGGTCGAGGTTGATGGCACGATAGATGTTTGAGAGGTGAACCTTGAACAAAACGTCCCAGTTTTCATCATAACCGCTGTCTTGGTCCAAACCATACCACCAGTACCAATCGCTTCCTTCGGCGATGTACAACGACTCCCAAGCAGCAGAGAGTCCTGGGTCGTTGGGATTTGATTCTTCAAATTCGACCAGGGCCTGACGGGCTTCAACCAGACGTTGCCACCCCAGGCTTTCCTCTTCCTCACCGGCCCATGTTCGCAAGGTTCCGTCGATCCACGAACCCGTGCCAATGGTTTGGATTTCAGGCAGCGTGGTTTCCTTGGTCAAGAACTCAGAGGGCGTGGTGGTCAGAATGGTGGGGTGGTCAGCAAGGCGCCCGTACCACTCGGCCATGAAAGGGCGAGCGTTGTCATGGTGCTGGAACTCCGACATGAACATCCAATTCTCGCCGTCAAGGGCAACGGTGAGGAGGTGGTCTGAGGGGTCTTCACCCGCATCGAGAAGTTGTTGGCGCACGTTGTCAAGGTAGGAGATGAAATCGGATACCGCCGCTTCAGGCGTCATTGTCCCGTACTGGAAGGCGATGCGGTCGGAAATGACACGGTCTCTGAAAATGACAGCCGTTTCTCCACCTTCAGCCCCCGTAACCGTCCAAGGTGTCGCCAAGTTCGCGGCCTCTTCAACATCGATGAGTTGACCGTTGATGTCGGTGGATTGCTTGAGGATTTCCTCATCCGAAACCATCCACTGGATGCCAACATCCGTCACGGGTTCCACCATAGCAGGTGAAACAGCTTGTTCACTGGGCCACATGCCCACGGGTCGGAATCCAAGTTCGGTTTCGAACAAATCCATGCCGGTTACGAGGTGGTTTTGAACGTCCACTGGCCAGGCTTCTTTGTTGATGCGAATGCCGTCTTCCATGGTCCAACCATCCATCATCAACAAGGGCATGATTGGGTGGTAGTAGGGTGTCGTGGTCAATTCAACCTGACCATCCGCAGCTAATTCACTGTACATCGGCAATACGTTACCCATGTGGCTGTGTTGAGCGTCCAGAACATACGTCAAGTCGGTCAGAGAATAATCCCCATCCTGCATGAACAACGCGATCAAGCCCTCATCTCGGTGGCTGCTGTTGTAGGCACCCAACACATAATCCGGAGAGAACTGGTACAGGTACCACAGCACTTGAAGGTCAAGAAAATCTTGAGGTGCAAGCAGTTCATCGTCCATGATGGTGTCGGGCTTGAGGTTGTGCAACGTCATGTCGTAGAGTTCCTTGTACCGAGCGCTTGATGGATACAACCAGCCAAGTTTGGCATCGGATTGAGAGACGTTGTAAATCCATCCACTGTTCCAAAACGACTGGAACTGCATCGTATGAAGTTCAAGGTCGGTGGCGTTTGGATATCCACCTTGGGTCCACGAGCGCTTGGCAATGTCGGTGTGAACATCCAAGGTTTCGTTGACGTTGTAGTCCACGAGTTGCTCAATGAATGACGGAACGAGGTTGTACGTCACCTTGGTGTTGGTGTCAGCCAGAATACCGGGGGAATCAACGTATTCGGTCATGGCGTGGACGCGAACCCAAGGCATTTCGTACATACCGGTGAGTTTGTTTTTGTAATACGGTTGGTGTTGGTGAAAGACGATGGCAAGGTTGAGGGCATCGTCAACCTTCTCAATGCCTCCAGTTTCAAAGATCGGGAGTTGGTTTGGAGCCGTTATGTTTGAGGTGTTTTCAACGTGCCATGCATGCGTAAAAGTCTCTGCTCCGTTGTTGGTGGCGGGGTTTTGCGTAGGGAAGGAAGCCCACACGTTCCCCTCATCTTGCCACTGAGCATAGACGACGATGTCAAACGAAGATGGGTTGCCAAGGGCCGACCACGGAAGGGCGATTTCAGTGGCTTTGTTCTCGGCCCAACCAGCGAAAAGGCCCACGGATGTTGACTGGTCAACCCATGTGCTTCCGTCATGCATGATGTGATGGTAATAGGTGTCGTCCTCCAAAACGAACCCGTGGTCTGCGGCAAAGGGAAGGGTATGAGCGAAGCCCCAATCCCTCGCAAGAACCGAACCCCCCGCCGAGGTATTGAGGTAGACAAACAAGTCTGCTCCCTCGCTGGTTGACTTCCAGTCGGTTCCGTCCCAGCCAAGGAACAACATCGTCTCATTCCACGTTAATCGGAAGTCGACGTCATTGCTGTCCGATTGCATCAATGAGTCCGCTGACCAATCGGAGTAATCCCCGTCGATGGTAATGTCTTCAGGCGTTTGGCCTTGAACAAAACCGCCAAAGAGTGAGGCAAAAAATATCAACACAAGGAAAACGGCCTTGGTGCGCATTGCTCTTGCGTGGCGTGATAGATTGAAAGGCTTTATCGCTTGCAGGAGACCATGGAAGGGAAAGGTGTACTTTGCCATCTTACCTCCTTGCCTCATCCCTCGTTGGAGGATGGAAAGCGGTTTCTGGATTGGCTCAGCGCCATGGGATTCAATGCATGGCAGATGCTTCCGTTGACCCCTCCCGACAAACACGGCTCTCCATACGCCTCTCCCACAGCCTTTGCGGCTTGGCCCGAATTGTTGAAAAATGAATCACTCGCTGAGATGCCAGACGACGGGTACTGGCTCGATGATTGGGGGCTCTATGCTGCCATCAAGGAAGCCAACGACGGCCGACCGTGGTTTGAATGGCCCGCGCCCTTGCGAGACCGAGACCCAGAAGCCCTCGCCGCACACCGTCCCCGAGCAGCCCACCACATCAAGCAACAGCAGCAGGTGCAATCCGCATGGAATCAACTCTTGGAAGTAGCCAGGGCGAAGGACGTATCATTGATTGGAGATGTGCCGATGTTTGTATCCCACGATTCCGCTGACGTCTGGGCTCATCGGTCATTGTTCCAACTCAACGAGGAAGGAATGCCCGAAGTTGTCGCTGGTGTGCCCCCCGATTACTTCAGTGAAGGTGGACAAAAATGGGGAACGGTGCTTTACGACTGGACAGCCCATCGAAGCGAGAACTGGCGCTGGTGGAAAGAGCGAATGAAACGCATGCTTCGGTTGTTCGATGTGGTTCGTATTGACCACTTTCGTGGCATCCACTCGAACTGGGCTGTGCCATTTGACGACGAAGATGCGCGGTTAGGTAAGTGGCAAGAAGGCCCTGCTGATGAATTACTGGAAGCGATCCTCGGCGTAGCAGATGAACCGCATCGCGTGGTCGCAGAAGACTTGGGCATCATCCCTCCCGAGGTTGTTGAGCTGCGTCGACGATTCAATCTACGAGGGATGGCCGTCCTGCATTTTGGATTTGATGGTGAAAAGACCAACCCCCATCATCCCTCGACCATTTGTTCCGACCAAGTGGTCTACACGGGGACGCATGACAACAACACCACGCGAGGGTGGTGGGAAGCCCAAAATGAAGCAACACAGGCACGGGTGAAAGCCCTCTTGCAACCCGATGAAGGCCCGGTTTCAGGGTTGATACGACTGGCGATTGAAAGTCCAGCAGTGTTGACGATTCTCCCGCTTCAAGACCTCCTCGGTCTCGATGAAGCAGCCAGGATGAACACCCCCGGAACGTTTGAAGGGAATTGGCAATGGTCCTTTGAGTGGAATGACCTTGAGGTGGTCAAAAAGATGAACCGTGAACCTCATAACCCATTTTAGTTAGGGACTCTTGATGCCCGCAATAGCCTATTTTACTGCAGAGATTGGCCTTTGGTCAGAATTGCACACCTATTCAGGCGGGCTTGGTGTGCTTGCCGGGGACCATGTCAAATCAGCGGCTGACGTAGGCCTTCCTTTGGTGGGGATGAGCCTGCTCTACCGAGAGGGATACGGACGGCAACACTTGGACGACCAAGGCATTCAATCCGAAACCTATGCTCCAATTGACCCCAACGACCATTTGACCAACACAGGACAAACCATCCAACTTCCCTTGGACGGCTCAACGCTCTATGCCAGCATTTGGAAAGCCAGTGTCGTCGGCGTCGGCGGCCATGTAGTACCCGTGTATTTCCTTGACACGTTCCACCCAAACAACTCGGCTGAATTTGTTGGCCTCGGCGCTCGCCTCTATGGGGGCGATGATAGCACACGTGTGCGCCAAGAGTACCTGCTGGGTGTTGGTGGTGTCCGAGCGCTCCAAGCACTCGGCCACGATTTCGCCGGCATGCACCTCAACGAGGGCCATTGCACCTTTGCGATGTTGGAGATGCTCCACCAGGGCTGGACAAGAGAGGAGCTTGCGCAGCGCACCTTGTTCACCACCCACACGCCTGTACCCGCAGGACACGACCGTTTCGAGTGGTCCCTGGTCGAGGACGTGATGGGTGATTTGCTTCCAAGCGATGCCCGAGAACTTGTACGAGAGGCAGGAGATTCGGAAGGTGGAGGAAGGTGTTCAATGTCTCACCTCGCCGTGGCACTTTCAACCGCCGTGAACGCCGTTTCAAACCTCAATGCCCAAGTGGCTTCAACGATGTTTGGCACCACACACATCGCTCCCATCACCAACGGCGTGCACCACATCACATGGACCTCGCCTCAAATGAGCGGTTTGTTCGACCATCACTTGCCAGGTTGGAAAGAAGACCCCAGTCAACTGGGGTATGCAGGTCGCCTACCAGATGCTGCACTGCGAGACGCTCGACAGGTCAATCGCCGAATTTTACGTGAATTGGTTCATGCCTCCACCGGTGTTGAACTGGATGAGCATCGCCTCACGATTGGCTTTGCCCGACGGTTTGCAACCTACAAGCGAGCCAACTTGGTGTTCAGCGACCTCGAACGACTTCGCTCCATCGGGGCAGGTCGAATTCAGTTTGTCTTCAGCGGCAAAGC
>DUIU01000185.1:0-3035 GCA_013330155.1 Candidatus Poseidonia sp.
GACACCGTACGAAAGCGAAAGCATGAGCCGGTGACCAACCAGGACCTTCGTCAACGAATGGTCTCTGGTCTCAAACCGGTCGACGCTGTGGTGGTCGGCAATCCTCCGAACGTCCCTATTTTTGACATTCTTCCCGAAATCCAACCCGATGTCATCGCCCTTGGCTACGACCAAGAGCACGCTGAAGACAACATCCGCAACGCCCTTCGGGAGCGAGGCTATGGAGGCATTGAGGTTGTGCGTGTTGAGGGTTTGAGCGACGACCTCGACGGAACGAGAAAAATCATCGCACGTATCTTGGAACGTGCTGAAAAGAAGGAGGCTTGAACGTGTTTACTGGAATCGTTCAAGGAAAGGGTAGCATCCAATCTATAGAAAATGACGATGCCGTCTGGACCTTCCAAATCGACGTGCCAGACACCTCTGGATTGCAGCGTGGAGCCAGCGTGGCCATCAACGGCGTGTGCCTAACCGCCACTGAAATCAACGGCCAATGCGTGGCCTTTGATGTCATTGAAGAGACGTTGAACCGTACCAACCTTTCCTACCTCAACGTAGGCGATGCTGTTAACGTTGAACGCTCGCTGAAAATGGGTGATGAGTTGGGAGGTCATTTGCTCTCCGGGCACATCATGGGGTTGGGTGAAATCAAGACGTCCACCAAAGTTGGAGAAGGCTTTGACATAACCATTGAGGCACCTGAAAGCATGATGAAGTACATTCATGAAAAGGGATACATCGGACTGAACGGCGCTTCGTTAACCATTGGAGAGGTGCAACAAAACGAGTTCAATATCCACTTGATTCCTGAAACGCTTCGCTTGACGACCTTTGGCACTGCTGAGAATGGAGGGCTGGTCAACATCGAAATCGACGCCATGACCCAAACCATTGTGGCGACCGTCGAACGAATGATGAAACAGGAGAACGGAGGTGGCGATGCATGAGCAAGCGAATAGGTTTGGTCTGCGGCTCGTTTCACAAGCAAGAGGTTGAGCAGATGCTGGCCTACGCCAACGATGAAGCCAAGAAGCAGGGAGTGACCATCGGAGAGGTCGTCTGGGTACCCGGTTCCATGGAAGTCCCTCTCGCCCTTGACCGATTGTTGAACAATCACGATGCAGCTGCCTGTTTGGGCATCATTGAGAAAGGTGAAACCCAACACGGATTGGCGATGGGGCAAGCGGTCATCAAGACCGTTCTTGACCTTCAGTTGAAGCATGACAAACCCGTTGGCCTGGGCATCATTGGACCGGGTGCAGAACCGCATCACATCGAGCCACGCTTGGAGCCCCATGCACGTGCTGCGATTGGCGCTGTTCTCGACGCTTGACCCTCGTCTTTCCATGGGTAGGGTTGATGCTGTATACGAGTGCAAGGGAACCCCTTGTGCTCAGTTGCTTTTGGAACTCGTTTCAATACGCACACCCTCGACTTCGAGCGTTTGAATGACGTTCTTGATAACTTCTGTAGGTAGGTCTTCAGGAGGATGGATGCCCTCGGAGAAGAGTTCCTGTTGGCTCCAAGCGACCACGCAAGCAAAGGTGACCAAACCGGTGGTCCTCGCCATGCTCGAATCCCCGTCATTGCCTTCGTCTTCCACCGTCCAGGTGCGTACCTGGCCGTTTCCCTCGACACGAACTTCCATCCACGTAAATTCAGGTCGCTCCGGGTCAAGGCGCCAGGCGTCCACCAGTTCATCAGGGCTGAGTTCCGTGGTTTGGTAGCGCTGAATGTGGCCGGGCCATCGGACGGTATACTCGCCCATGGATGAGGCTGGAAGATCGATGAGCGACCGCAATCCATCGGTCAGAAAGGCCTCCATGGTTCGCCCGTTGGCGTTGATGGTGTGGAGTTCAGCCATGGCTGGGACAATCGTTGATTTGCCGTCTCGGACAATCCGTGCCGGGCGCGTGTACTCCGCAATCACATCGTGAGGAGAAAACGGTGCCATGTAGGACCACTCAGCATCGGGTTCCGCTGGGTTTCCACCTACTTTGATGGTCACGTTGTCGAGCACCCCAAGTTCCCGATGGGCCAGAGCCACGAGCATGTTTGAGAGTCCCGGAGCGATGCCCACGTCCCACAAAACGACACCTGGGCCGTTGGGGAGTTGATCGGGTGTTGTCTCGCTGAATGACAGGTCCACGATGCGATGTCCTTGCTGATGAAGGACGTTGAGCACTCGGTGTCCGATGGAGCCGGGAACCATGTTCACAACAAAGTCGGCCGCGCTGTGGTCGGCTGCAGAAGCATCACCAAGGTGGAAGGTGGCTGGCGTTTCCCGTTCAACGATGTCGTAGAGGTGAACCTCCATTCCAGCTTCGTGCAGTTTACGGGTGACAAAGGAGCCAACCAAGCCTCCGCCCAAGCAGTGAATCCTCATGGCCCCCCCTCTCCGTTATGGCTCTCAAAGGTTCCCGCACCGCAGGCTCGTGCATTTCTCTATGGAGAAGAAATTATGAACATCCGTACAAACCAGCGACCATGAGCATCCTAGCCCAATACGAAGCAGCCTTTGAATCCGGAGATAAAGAACAACTTGACGCCCTCATCCATGATGATTGCAAGTTCTACCCTCACGTTGGTGGAGCCGTCATGACCAAGAGCGACATCACGGCCTTTGCAGGCATGGGCGCTGTTCGAACTGAATCCCACCGAATCTTGTTTGAGAATGATGAAGTCGGTGTTGGGCACTCCATTGCTCATTTCGCCAACGGGTCCACCTCAGAGGCTGTTTTGGCCTTCTATCGGTTCAAAGATGGCAAAATCATCCACGTCGAGACTGGCGCAACCCCGCTTAGCGACGACTACACATTGATTGGACAATAAGTCCTCTTAAACGCCTTCTATAGAAGAGTTCCAACCTGGACGCCGACGAGTAAGACGGCGGTCGCACAGACCGTGATCAAGATGTTGTCATCAATGGGTCCGAACTCGTAGCGTTCAACGAAGGTGGCCACCGTTGCTGCGATGAGGCCCCACACGGGAAGGCTGGGGTCACCTGCACCGGCCGCAAACCAGCCCAGTGGAGC
>DUIU01000185.1:3212-3714 GCA_013330155.1 Candidatus Poseidonia sp.
GACCGTGATCAAGATGTTGTCATCGATGGGTCCGAACTCGTAACGTTCAACGAAGGTGGCCCCCGTTGCTGGGATAAGGCCCCACACGGGAAGGCTGGGGTCGCCTGCACCGGCCGCAAACCAGCCCAGTGGAGCACTGACGATGAACATGAAGACATTGCCAATGGGGCTTTTCGAGCGCTTTCGAACTACAGCGTTGCGAACCACGCCGGTGATGCCGTCTCCAAAGGCCATGAAGAGCGAAGGCACGATGGCCAACCAAGGGTCTCCAACCAGCCACCAGATCAGGGAGATTGACATCCACCACATCAAACCAAACTTGACATCGTTTTGATTTTGTTCGGTTTGAAACCAATGCATGACAATGCCGGCACGATGGGAGGCGAACAGCAAAACGGTCAGGAGCATCCCTGAAACCATCGGGTACCACAGGTCAGTAAAGAGAAAAGGAACGCTGAGTGAGCCAATTCCGCCAGCGAACATGTGAACGATTTTCCGGTTG
>DUIU01000008.1 GCA_013330155.1 Candidatus Poseidonia sp.
TTTTGGTTGATTCATCCATCTATGAGGAATTCAAAGAACGCTTCATAGAGGCCGTTGGTAAGCTTGTCATTGGCGACCCCTCCGAAGCGTCAACCAGCATGGGAACGGTCATCTCAAAAGACCATCAACGAAAGGTGGAATCCTACATTCGGCTGGGTGTAGAAGAAGGTGGCAAGGTGTTGATTGGTGGGACGGCCAGTGATGCACCCGTGGACAATGTCTCAACCGAAGGCGCCTTTCTACGACCAACCGTGTTTGAAGGCCTAAGCCACACCTCACGAACCGCAACCGAGGAAATTTTTGGCCCTGTTGTAACCCTCCATTCATTTGACCACGAAGATGAGGCCGTTGCCATGGCCAACGCTACCGAGTACGGCCTGGCTGGGTCGGTCTGGACCAAGGACACACAGCGAGGTCACGCCTTTGGACAACGGCTGGACACCGGTATTGTCTGGGTGAACACATGGTTGAACCGGGACCTTCGCACGCCGTTTGGAGGCGTCAAACAATCTGGTGTTGGTCGAGAAGGTGGAGCCTGGTCGCTGAATTTCTTCTCTGAAGTAACCAACATATGCGTTCTTCAACCTTGAGAACACATGTTCAAATGCCCCCTTACCGTCAAGTAACCATGGACGAAGAGACGCTCCCCCTCTTTGTTCTGCCCATGGTTCTCTTCCCAGGGGAACAACAGGAGCTCCGCGTGTTTGAACCAAGGTACCGGCAAATGCTGGATACCTGCATCCTGGACGACCGCCCGTTTGGATTGGTCATGAACGACCCGTTTGAACCCACCAACGGATGGGACGGCCCTCGCCGGCATGGATGTGAAGCCATCATCCTCAACCACGAAACTCGTGGAGTCAATCACTTCATCACGATTACCGGAGGCCGGCGATTCTTCGTTGACGAAGTCATCGAACCGGCCCTTCCGCCCTTTTCGGACCCCTCGTTGACCAAATTGATTCAAGAGGGGGTCGCCCCTGATATTGAGACCCTCATGGAGCATCTCCCCGAAGGCGCTGAACACAGCCGATTGTACATCTCTGCAAAGGTCACCTACCTCGAAGAAAGCGGGGAGTTGAATGAGGAAGACCAAGCCTTCCTGCGCACCATAACCTCCAGCGTTGTCCAGCGAGCTGGCCGCGGGATGAATGTCGATGCGGCGGTGCTGAACCAATGGGTCACCTCCATTTGCGAAGAGCAAATTGATGCGCGTAAGGAATCCATCTACAACATCGCTGCTTTGTGCCTTAACGACCTTGAAGCAAGGCAGCAATTGTTGGCATGTTCAAACGCCGCTGAAGCGATTCATGAATTGCGAACGCACCTCATGGCCTTCGATGATGAAGAAGAATGAGCGAAGGCGACGATTTGAAAACACCAAGGGCGGTGGGAGAATTATGTCCGTCTACAGTGAAGCGCGGAAGGTGACCACCCACACGCTCCAAGAAATGAAGCGGGCTGGTGAGAAAATCACCATGCTTACCGCTTACGATTACTCGTTGGCACGCCTGGTTGACCAAGCCGGCATCGATGTGATTTTGGTCGGAGATTCAGCCTCGAACGTAATGGCTGGCCAAGCCACAACGGTCCCGATGACCTTGGACCACATGATCTACCATGCCCAATGCGTGGAACGAGCCGTCGACCGCGCTTTGCTGGTGGTTGACATGCCGTTTGGAAGCTATCAGGGTAATTCACGGCAAGCCCTTGAGTCTGCCATTCGCATCATGAAGGAATCCAGTGGCCATGCCGTCAAATTGGAAGGTGGTTCGGAAATCGTTGAATCCGTTGAGCGAATTTTGACCGCAGGAATCCCAGTTATGGGTCACCTTGGCCTTACACCTCAATCGATTTACAAATTTGGAACGTACTCTGTTCGAGCCAAGGAAGATGAGGAAGCAGAGAAATTGATTGCCGATGCGAAGGTCCTCGAAGCCGCTGGATGCTTTGCCATCGTCCTTGAGAAAATCCCTCGCGAACTCGCAAAACGAGTCTCTGAAGCCTTGACCATTCCGACCATTGGCATTGGTGCTGGCCCTGATGTTGACGGGCAAGTCTTGGTCCTCCACGACCTTCTCGGAATCACCATGGATTTCTCGCCTCGATTCCTACGCCGATACCTGAACCTCGCCGAGGAAATTGACGGAGCCATCAAATCCTACTGTGATGATGTTCGTTCAGGGGATTTCCCGAACGATGAGGAATCATACACTTCTTGATCAGAGGAAGAGGTTGAACGCTAGCAACGAGCCCCCAAGTGCTCCAATGTTCACACCAAGGGTATGCCATAAGGCTAAGCGAAACGGTGGGAGATTAAACCGCCACCACGAAGTGCTGACCCAAATCCAAACCACAACGGCGAGGTAGCCACCACAAACAAAGCCTCCTTGGCCCGTTGACCAAATCAGAAGGAGAGGGAGGGCAAGGGCCGCAATGCCACTCAAGTATTCCTTCCATCGGTTCTGAGGATGATGGGTCAGCCAGCGATGCAACAGTGGAGAAAAGAGCATCATGAGCAGCAACCCGCCTTGCGGGGGATTGGGTAACCCATAGGTGAGATGGGGAGACAAATAGACCTGCCATCCGGCTCCCGCCACAAAACCAAACATCGTTGGCGCAATCACGTTTTCGAACGTTTCTCGCCACGTGGCCGTACGAGGTGGGTCAGAGGCCAAATCCAAAATCGGCGTCTGTTCAACAGCCGCGGCTTCCATACCTCCATGGTGGATGCAGGTTGTTTATGACTCTGCGTTCGGTCAATGGACCTTGAGAGGCCGATGATGAATTAAACCTCGCCGCCATGGGTAGAACATGGGCAAAGGCCGAATCGTAGCCGGTTGCATCGCACCGCATCCACCACACTTGGTCTACGCCGAAAATCCACCGCAGAACGAACCCGTGGCCGAAGGTGGATGGGAACAACTTCGCTGGGGGTATGAGCGACTACGGGCTTCGCTTGCTGACAAAGACTACGATGCTATCGTTCTTCTTTCACCGCACTGGCAAACCTACGTTGGAACCCATTTCCTCGGTTTGCCCCACTTTGAAGGGCTCTCCGTTGACCCAGTCTTTCCAAACCTCTTCCGCTACCACTACGACATGAACGTCGACGTGGACCTCGCCAAAGCCATTCACGATGAAGCTGAGGCGGCGGGTTTGCCTGTGAAAATGATGGAAAACCCCGATTTCCGAGTTGACTATGGAACC
>DUIU01000193.1 GCA_013330155.1 Candidatus Poseidonia sp.
CCATCAGCGATGCCTGCGTTGTTGATGAGAAGGTCAATGGGCGTTGAAATGCTTTCCAAGGCAGTCTTCACCTCAGTTGCATTGCGAACATCCATCCGGTGGCAATGCACGTTGGGATGGTCCAATCCTTCCAAACCACCCATGCTCTTTCGGTAGGTGGCGTGAACCGTGTAATTTCGTTCAAGCAATTGGCGCACAAGTTCGAGTCCAATTCCACGGTTGGCTCCGGTTACAAAGGCAACGGGCATGGGGGGGTGGTGCGGCACACAGTCCATGATTCTGGCTGTTTAGAAGTCGTACTCCTTCTCACCGAAGTCTTCCTTGTCTCTCTTTTCTTTGAGCGTGCGCCATTGGATGAACGCACTGGCCGCCATGCCGACGAGGCCGAGGTAGGCATCGGGGGCAGAAACGCCGTCAAGCCGCGTGACATCCCAACCAACGGCAATGTAGATGGCGAGCATCATCCCAAGCGTGCCGATGAGTCCTGCCATGAGTGCTGGAACCAACCGGCGGAACGACATGCTCAGGAAGAAGGCAATGATGGTTAGAACGCCCGAAAGGATAGCATCGCCCTCAAAATCAACGCCGTATTGAGATCCAGTTTTGATGAGGTTGGTAATGGCGAGAAAAACGAGCCCTGCCGCAAGAAAGCGCATCGAGACCTGAGCGACGCTCACCGACATCACGCCCACAGCTGCTGCGGCCAAAAAGCGAAATTGTGCCTCACTTACCGGAGGACTATCGCCGATGAGCGGGTAGAGTTCTCCAACCAACCCGAACCCGACCACGAAGCCAACGATGCCCACCGTCAATGGAATACGTTTGCTCCCCTCAACGAATAAGAGAAGAGAGATGACGAACAACGGGGCTGCATAAAGCAGGCCACCAGCGACCATTTGGTCAACCACGCCCGACCCAATCTCATTCGCTTCCGACGACATCTTCGCTCACCGTTCTCCGTAGGTTGCTGGTCAAGCCAGACCGATTAAGGAAAGCCCGCCCAGAAGGAGGAGAATTGGTGGAACCATCATTTCAAGCCCTGAACGAGACTTCCCAACGTTGGAGAGTTCAGTCCCTCGCATTAACGTGCACTTCATGCCAGGAGCATCTTCGTTGCCCCAGACTTCGATGGTGGTGTGTCCAACCGTTCCGTCCGCCTGCGGGTCCGCCTGAACCTCGGTGGCGGGGCGAGGTTTGGTGGCGCCAAGAACATAGACAGGGTCTCCTGAACGGAGGCCGTACAACGTCCACCGGTGCGCCTTTACCCTTGCCCCACCGAGAAGGCCTGCAACCGCTGAGGCCATGAGTTGTTTTCCAAGCGTCTGTGCGAAAGCACCATCCCACCGTTTGATGAATTGACCATAATTTGTTCTTTTGAACGATTCCAAGTTCACCTTGATGCCACCCGTCCCGTCTTGGAGAATGAATGGCATACCACCGTTGTCGGTGCGAATGGTTACCCAGTTGCATTCTTCTCTGCTGTTGCCTTCATTGTCCGTCACTGTTCGACATTGCTTTTGTTCGTAGGTCCATTCGTAGCCGAGCATATTCGGCATGGACATGGATTGGTTCGAGTCAACGTGAACGGTCATGGTCCCTGCCGCCCAGGGTCGCACCTGGCCAACCAGTTCAGGATGGCCGACAGCGGCTGAGCGGACAAGTGAAGTGGGCGTGTCCAACATCTGTCGAAGGGCTTTGGCTCGGAAGAAATTGACCAGCGTGAGAATCAGACCCAAGGCAGCAATGACAAGGGCTGGCACGATTCCAGCTTCCGCAGCCTCATCCATCGTGATAACAGCGCCAACGACCAAGGTGAGGATGGCAGCCGTGCCTGCGAAGATGAGATACGACGTCATCGTAGCGGGCTGAGGCGTGCCCACTTTTGCGGGGTGCTCAGGAAGCGGGGTACCGTCGCCGTGAGGCGCGTACATGTTGTTGCTCCATGTCTGGGGCCCTGGTGCAGGCAAAATCCAGTCGCTGGGGTCGTTGGTGGGGACGAGCGTGCTTTGTTGAAGGAACCAATTCTCCATCGTGTAGCCGCTTTGTTCGGCCTTGGCCTGCAGGATTTCAGGAGCGATGGCCTCTTTGCGCATCTTGTGAAGTCCAGCCGACATGCTTCCTGGAGAAGCAGCGGCCATGACGATCAGCCCGATGACGGACACGGCCAAGCCAACCGGGTCACTCACGGCAGCAACAACACCGATGCCGGTGATGATGAGCCCGATAATCCAGAGGATCCATCCTCCGAAGGTGTAGGGCAGGGTCAGTTTGAAGCCGCCGCCAATGAAGTCGATGTTTTGCTGTACCATGGTCTTCCGACTCACCAACCCGTCATAACCTTGTTTGAGGGGGATGGAGGGTTGACGCCGCCTTTGCCGTCCGTGGAGGAATCACGGATATCCTGACGACGTCAACCAACTCCACCCGGGGGTTGGGAGGGGCGTCCAAGGTGGACGCCGGTGTACAATCGTGCTCGTCAACGAGGGACTGGCTCAGCCAAGTCGCGCCTTCATCTCGGTCAACATGGCATCGGGCAAGGGCACGTAGCCGACATCAGCGACGTGGTCCATGCCGGCGTCCGAGTATCCGTAGTCGAAGAAGCCTCGAACCAAATCCCAGTCGTTGTTGTTGACGTTCATGTAGATGTAGCGAGAGAGCGGAGCATAACTGCCGTCTGCCACGGTGGAGGTCTCTGGAGCAACAGCGTTGCCAGCGTCCTGAACACCATGGGTGTCGTTGTTGGCGATGGCGGCCACAGAGAGCTCGTTGGCGTTTTCTTCGTAGTAGGCGTAGCCAAAGTAGCCGATGGCGTATTCATCACCGGTCAAGCC
>DUIU01000188.1:0-5014 GCA_013330155.1 Candidatus Poseidonia sp.
CGACAAAATGAACGAAGGCGATCGTTCCAGCATGCACGAAGCCATGGAGCAGCAGAGCATTTCGATTTCAAAAGCGGGCATCAACGCAAGTTTGCGAACCCGGTGCGCTGTTTTGGCTGCTGCCAACCCGACCAGTGGACGCTTCCAACCGGTGAGCGATGTCCCGTTTACTTCGCAAATCAACCTCGCACCGCCCCTGATTTCACGTTTTGACATCATTTGGTTGCTAACCGACACTCCTGACGATTCTCGCGATGAAAAGATCGCCTCGCACATCATCGAAAACCGCCTCAAAGGAAGCAGCGAATTGCTCGTGAAAGAAGGGACGATTCCCGACCCAACACGCTCTGCGGCTCAACGGAAAGATGCCAAGAAGGTGGATGGGAAATACGAGATTTTGCCTCGCGACCTTTTGCGAAAATACGTGGCCTATTCCAAGCGAACCTTCCATCCCAAACTGGATGACGAAGCAAGAGCAAAAATCGTGGCCTATTACGTTGAAACCCGGAAGAGCGGGGGCGATTCCGAAGACAGCGTGGCCATCACGGCGCGTTCTCTTGAAGCACTTTCACGGTTGGCGGAGGCCAGTGCACGCATTCGTCTCTCCGACAAGGCCACGGCCGATGACGCTGACCGAGCCATTCGTCTAACCAAGTTGTGGCGGCTCGAACTCATGGGCGAGAACTTTGACCTGACCACCATTGAGTCGGGCAAGAAAGGCAAGGTTCGAAATCAAGAGAAACAGATCATCGACATTGTGTCGGTCCAGCAAAACGACTCAGGCACCTCGGCAAATTTACTCGAGGTCCTCACGGAAGCTGAACGCCGGGACATTCCAAGGAGCAAAGCCGAGGACATCATCGACAAGTTATGCCGGGACGGGCGCATGATGCGACCGTCGGGTTACGATACCCTACAAGTTGTTTGAGTTTCAATCAAGGGTTGTGCTCATGAAGGGTGAGCGCTTCGCATGACCATGGCCGATGAACCTCAGGGTGATGTTCACCGTTCTTCGGCCTTGGACCCAGAGCAATTGGGGTTCATGTGCGGCCTTGAAGTTCACCAGCAATTGGCGACCGGCAAACTCCATTCGAGACAAAGCGGAGAACTCTACGACATCACCATCGACACGCTTCCCGAAGATTGGCCCCGTTTTGAACGCCGCTTGCGAGCGAGCCGGGGTGAAGGCGGGGCGGTTGACGTAGCGGCAAGGTTTGAGTCCAAACGCAACCGAACGTTCGTCTACGCACAATCCCCAAATGCCGGTCTCATCGAACTTGACGAACAACCTCCCTTGGCGTTGGACGAAGATGCCGTGGACATCACGTTGACCGTCGCAGCTTTACTGAATTCAAACCCCGTTTCGCTCATACAAACCATGCGAAAGACGGTCGTTGACGGTTCCAACACCAGCGGGTTTCAGCGAACCTCACTCATCGCTACTGACGGCGTTCTTGAAACCGAGGGAGGCCCGGTTGGCATTGATGTGGTGTGCCTTGAGGAAGACAGTGCCCGGAAGTTGGACACCGTGAGTGTTCCTCACGGTCAACAGGTGATTTACAACCTTGACCGCTTGGGATTGCCGTTGATTGAAATCGCGACATCGCCAGACGTTGTTTCTCCCGACCATGCTCAAACCACCGCTATGGCGCTGGGGCGTGTCTTGCGCCGTACGAGGCGCGTTCGCCGTGGCCTCGGCAGCATCCGCCAAGACCTCAACGTCTCCATTGGTGCCGGCGACCGTGTTGAGATCAAAGGGTGCCAAGACCTCAACTGGATTCCCCAAATCATTCGCCTTGAAATGGCCCGCCAACTTCACTTTTATCGGCTGGCCAACGACCTCAGAAAAGCGTCCAAACTCCCGCCTCTGCCGGCCCACCGAGACCTTGACGACGAGGCCGTTGAACAAGCCGTTGCTGAGGCTGTAGCCCAATCACTCCCACTTGACCTTCATGACGTTTCGGAAGTCTTTGGAAGCACGCAGTCCGGCATGGTGTCCGACGGCCTCTCCAGCGGCTCGATCATGATGGCACTGCCCCTCAATGGCCTTCTTGGACACCTTGGAACAAAAGCCCACGATGATGAGGGAGCCCAACTCCCTCGACTCGGGCGTGAACTCGCCGGCGCTGCAAAACTGGCCGGCGTCAAAGGCATTTTCCACGCCGATGAACTTCCAGCCTATGGCATAACACAAGAGGAGGTTGACGGCGTTCGCCAACACCTCAATCTCGGTGAACAGGACGGGTATGTTTTGTGTTGTGCACCAGCATGGCAAGCGAACCTTGCACTGGAGGCCGCCCTTAACCGCGCCCGCCTTGCTTGGCATCGAATCCCCCAAGAAGTTCGAAACGTTGTGGTGAAGAAAGGCGCACCGGAAGACGGAACCACTTCCCCCATGCGCCCACTACCAGGGCGCTCGCGGATGTATCCCGAGACGGACGTTCCCCCCCAGCGCTTGACTTCTGGGAAATGGGAGGGCGTGGTCAAAGATTTGCCCATGTCGGACGGACAACGTTCAGAGCGTTTGTCCACCTATGGGATGTCGGTTGACCAGTCCGAGCAACTTCTCGCGCGAGAACTCGATGACCTGTTTTGCGACCATGCTGCAGAACTGCCATCGAAGGCTTGGGCTGCTCTTTTGTTGAACCACGACACCGAATCGCCGAAGACGCTTGCCAACATTCTCACGCTACGTGAGGAAGGCGCCCTTGCTCGAGACCATGTCGAGGGCGTGGTTGAAGCCCATCGTGGGCGAGAGGTCGGACTTGAAGCCCTTCGCCAACATTGCCTCGAACATGACCTCGCACCAGCTGACATTGGTGGCTTAGAAGAAGTGATTCAAGGCATCGTCAATGAACGCCTGACCTTTGTCCAAGAACGAGGCATGGGAGCCATGGGTCCATTGATGGGAGTTGTTATGCAGGCGGCCGGCGGTGCTGATGGAAAGGAAGTGAGTGCCTTGTTGCGGGCCGCTATTCAGGCCGTATTGGAGTGAACGACGCATGAGGCGTTCACTGATTTTCTTTGTCGGCCTCTTCCTCTTTTTTTTCACACCCTATGCCTCGGCGGCAACGTGGTCACCGGCTTGGGAGCAAGACGTCGGGCCAGGATACATCACCACTTCACCTGTATCGGATGGTGAACACGTCTATGTTCGCACCTCTGGATTTTGGACGGGTGAAGAGCGGCCAGAAGTGAAAGCATTCACTCACGAGGGGGTGCCAAAATGGACTCGCGTCAGCCCGAACACCGTCCAACATGATATGTCTCCTCTCCTCCTCGTGGAGGCCGGTAATGGGGCCTGTGGCCAATGGCCTGAACTGTTGTTGGTCGGCTGGGCCAACGGTGATTTTACAGCGCTTCATCCGTCGAATGGCACCTTGGTTTGGCAGGTCAACACCACCGTGAAGGCTTGGGGGATCACCGGTGCCTCAATGATTGATGCAGACAACGTGGTCGTTCCAACTCGGGATGGTTTGATGCAGCTTTGCTTGGCCAACGGCCAGATAAATTTTGAAGTTCAATTGAGCTATGCTTGGCGAAACGGTGTGGCGAAGCAGGGAGAAACGTACTGGGTTGGAAGTGAAACAGGGACGCTATGGGGCGTTCACAGCAATGGAACCGTCACCTCATCCGTGAATCTTTCAGGAGCCCTGCGCCATGCACCTTTGGTGGTTGACCACCGATTATTACTTCACGTGCAGGAAGCCGCATCAAGCTCCCTCTATGTCTACAACACCACCGCCGCTTCTCTTGAGCGCATCGCCAAGCTCGGTGGCTCTCCAGCCGTTCCATTGCAGCTCGACCAAACCTTCGTGTTCGGTGATAGTCAAGGCCTCACGACTGTTCGTTGTGGCCAGCAATGCCTCATTGTGGACTCGTTGCCTACCTGGGTCAACGGGGAAATGGCCATCGTTTCTGGAAACCAGGTTTTCGCCCCCGTGAACACGCTTGAAGGTGGGTGGCTAACGGCTCAGCTCAATGAAACAGGTGAATTTGCAAATGTGGAGCAATTCCGAACGCCGTACGATGGATACGGCACATCGGCACCAATCGAATCATCGTCGATGCTGTACCTCGGAAACGATGCAGGCGTCTTGATGGCCTTTGAACGTGAAGAAACGATGATGCAGCCGGAAATTGAAGCGAGTGGCTTGGAGGGCGCGGCTCTCCTGGGCGTCATCGGCATTGCCTTGGTTTTGGCAGGTTCTGCTGCCATGGCAAAGCGAAGTCGAATGAACGAGGCTTGGGGCCTTCTTTCTTTTTCGGCTTTGGTGGTCGCGCTTCTCATGCTGCCCGATGTTTCCAACGCTTGGAACGACCTGCTCACCGAACCACCCTCAAATCCTCCCGAAGAAGAGTGGGACCTTTCGTGGCCAGAGGCTTGGATGGACACCCAAGTCGTGGTGTTCGAACTCCCTGAAGAAACCGTGACGGTAGGCGGCCTTGAGGGCCACACGACGGTTTGGAGTCTGACGCAAGATGCCGCCTCGCAATCTGAGATCATCTTGCTGACCGAAGACACGAGCCTCGGCCTCTACCTTCTCTCAATCAACGGGACCAGCGCTAGCGGGTGGGAATACGCCATCAATGGGGAGCGTGGTAATTATGCAATCGATGTCGCCGCCATTGAATCAACCCTCGTCTTGCGTTGGAGTCTTGCCTAAGGGGTGGCAACCCTCAAGGCTGTCATCCTTGTCGGAGGGGTTATGTTCCAAGCGTTGGGGGTGCACGGACCGGAGCTCTCTCCCCTCGGCTCAATGCTGTTGGACATCGCTTTGGTCTCCGCTGCTTTTGCGTTCCTCCTCTCTGCACCGCGGGCAAACCGTATGACGGCTGCCATGCTGCTGACCATGGTGTTGGCGACGACTGCGCTTAGGGTCGTGATGCAACCCTTGCCCAACGTCCAACCGGTCACGGTTGCAGCGTTGTTGGTGGGGGCTCATCTTGGGGCAAAGCGAGGGGCAGCTTTCGCCATTCTCGTCACGCTTCTGTCCAACCTTCTCATCAGCCA
>DUIU01000188.1:5403-7126 GCA_013330155.1 Candidatus Poseidonia sp.
GTAGACGGCCGCCTTCAAATGCAACGCTTGTGCATGTTTGCCGTCATCTCAGCTCCGTTGTTTGGCCTCATCTCTACGCTTTCGTTGGTCTCCTCAGAAATGACGCTCGGACAGTTCATGGTTTTGCTCGCCCAAGGTTTGCCATTCGATGTCATTCACGCTCTTGGAAACCTTGCCTTTGCTGTATGGACTGGAGCTATGCTCCACCATTTCCTCAGCGGATTGACCGCCACCGAAGAGGAAGTCTTGGCGGTTGGTGACGTGCATGGCCTCGATGCATGACGCACCGACCATGGCCCTTGTCGTCCGGCAAGACTTGTCGCTGACCACTGGGAAAATAGCCGCCCAATGTGCTCACGCCGCGGTTGATGTGGTCCGAGCGGCTCGCCGCACCCGTCTTCTTGAGCGCTGGCGAGCTGGTGGTTCGAGGAAAGTGGTATTGGCGGTGGAAGACCTTGAGCGCATGAAGGAATTGCATGCATCGGTCCCCAGCGGTTGTTATGCTTCTTTGGTGACCGATGCGGGACGGACAGAAATACCAGCGGGGACCATCACGGTGCTCGGCCTATTGGGGCCTCGTCGAGCCATGGATACTCTTGTGCGCCATTTGGAAACATTGTGAGGTGAGGGTGTGGGATTTCGTTCGTTTCTTCACCGCCTTACGGCTCCGCGCCCCTCCAACAAGGTCGCTAACGCACCGGTAAAACTCGTGTGCGTGGTCAATCAATCGCTCAAGATGGGCAAGGGGAAAATCGCTGCTCAAGTCGGCCATGCATCCGTTCAAGCTTTTTTGGAAGCTGGCGTTTCCCATCCCTCTTATGTCGAAGCGTGGTTGGCTTCTGGTCAGAAAAAAATTTGTTTGAAAATCCCCGACGATTCGGCTTTTGAATCCCTGATGAACCAAGCACGGGAACAGCAAATTCCGTTTTCTTTGGTTCGGGATGCAGGGCACACACAGATTCCGAAGGGTTCGTTGACGGTGCTCGCCTTGGGTCCGTACGATGAATCGGAACTTGACGGATTGACCGGGCACCTGAAACTGTTGTAATCATCGCATTGATGAAGGAGAGCGTGAACCCGATTCCATGCGGGAATATCCTTCATCGCGAATTGATTTCCGCTCTGACACCGTCACGCAACCCACCGCCGCCATGCGAGAAGCCATGCACCAAGCCCCGGTGGGTGACGATGTTCTGGGTGACGATCCGACCGTACTGGCTCTCCAAGAGAGAGTTGCGGCTCTGTTCGGAAAAGAAGCGGGCCTATTTGTTGCCTCAGGGACGATGTCCAATGCCATTGCTCTGCGGACCCACACCGTCCCAGGTGACGAGATCGTATGCGACAAAACCGCTCACATCTATCGGTATGAGGGTGGCGGATATGCCGCTTTATGCGGCGCATCCATCGCTCTCGTGGACGGGGTCGGTGGCCTCATGACGCCTGAACAAGTCCGTTCGGCTGTTCGCAAAGCCGAGGGCTCAGGAAGCCACTATCCAAACGGTTCATTGGTGTGCGTGGAGAACACATCAAACCTTGGGGGCGGCTCTTGTTATGACCAAGAGACGTTTGATGAAATCGCTCGTGTTGCGAAGACCCTCGGTTGTGCGACACACATCGACGGCGCTCGAATCTTCAATGCCTCCATTGCAACCGGCGTGGATGTCGCTCGAATGTGTGAACATTACGACTCGGTTTCCATCTGTTTTTCCAAAGGCCTCGGCGC
>DUIU01000086.1:0-10277 GCA_013330155.1 Candidatus Poseidonia sp.
GAGTTCCGCACCTTCGGCACTGGCAGTTAGATTTTGAACGCCTACACCTGAACTGTAGCGAGTCCCTACGCCTCCTGTGATTGGATCGCCGGCGGAAATAAGGTCACCCTTGCTGAGGTTCCAAGCATCGCTTACGCGGATGGCTGGTGGCGACCAAATCATCGTCGCAAGATTGCTTCCCGTTGTACCATTGTTTACTCGAGCGCCTCCGTAGTGGTCTCTGTAGGGGTACATCAGTTGGTCACCAAAAGCAAATGCCCGTGTATAAACGTAATTTGCTTCTGGAACTGGGGCATTCCCTAGATTCCACGAAACCTGCATCGATTTATTTGAGAAATCGAACGCAATCATTCTGTATCTGAACACTATTGGGTTGCCGAAACTGGTTGTTCCCGTCTGATTCATTTTAGCGATACCAAAAATCGTATTTCCGCTGACCTCTTTCAACTTAAATGATCCACACGGAGCCGAAGCAGGACTATATGTGTCGTGGCATAAGCCAGGTTCTTCCCAAACTGAACCATTCGCTGGATTGTAGAAATACGTCTTAGAACCAGCAGTAAACACGATTATTCCGTTCGCCAATTCAGCCGGTTCGCCGAACGTTCCCGTACCAGTGAGTGTTGTTGCTTGCCAAATGGTGTTGTTCGATGACTCATACCAATAGAGGTTCGCTACAGGGTAGCCAGAATTGAACAGGACCCTCGTTCCAGAACGAATCATGTTGCGTAACGAGCTACTGCCACTCCCTGGATTAAGATCTTCGACCTGCCAAGCAGTATCGTTCGTTGAATCGTAAATCCACGGCTCGGAACCACTCCCAGTGTTTCCGTTAGCCCTAAACAACAACTGCGTACCTACCAATGCGGATGCTGTGCTAAATGGTGGAACTGTGACTCCGTCCAAACCGTTTACCTTGTACATTGTTTCGTTTTGAATGTTGAAAATATAGGGGTCTGTGGTAGATTGTACTGCAGTATCACAATGTGTCAATAGCTTACTCTCGCTGACGACGAGAAGATGTTCCATCCCATCGGTGCAATTCGACGGAAGGGTGGAATCGTAGGTCCAATGTGTTTGGTTGTCCCAGTTGAAGACACCTATTTTGTAGCTCGACGGTATATTTTGGTTAGCTATGCCGATGTGATACTCCTTCATGTACACATTCTTTCCAATCATAACCGCATACCCGCTGAAAGAGGATTCTTTAGGGTACGAGATGATTGGAGACCGGTACGCTCTGTACACCGTATCGTTTGCAATCGAGTAAGCATAAATCGAATCACCTACGTATTGGGTGCTACTTTCATCATAATAAAACAACACAGTATCGCCGATCATTCCGAAGAAATAAGGGGTGTTACCGACGGAACAATCATCTCCACTTGGCGTGTCAAACGTTGGCGTCCACGAGGTTTCATTGTAGCGATTGTAAGCGGCCAAGCAGTAATCGCCATTGTAGCCTTCCTGGTAGATGAACAAAACCACTTCGTCACTAATAGCAAGAATTGCAGAACCACTATGGTATCCGCTCGTAAGCATCGGACCTCGTGGTGTCCATGTTGAATTGTTCCCATACATCACGGACGTTGCAGCAGACGTATGTGAAATCACTTCGTCCGAGTCGAGCGTTTCTTCCCCGTTTGTCCACGGATTCATTGAATCGAGATACCCGACTTGGGTCATCATCACCATGAGGATGGAAAGGATGAGGGGGGTTCGTACTTCGGCAAAGCGTCCGCTGGACATAACCTCAGCCCCACAACGGCAGTCAATATAGCCTCATCCTATTATGATAGGTTTCATCCCGTTTTGACCTCAATGGTCGTTGACAAAGGAGTGAATGATAGCAGATTCTGCGGATTGAAGATGTTCACTGACCGTGGCTTGCTTGATGTTGAGGGCTTCAGCGATGGCCCGCTGTGTGCATCGGCGTGGGCGGTCATAGTAGCCCATCTTGATGGCCTCGTCGAGCACGTTGCGTTGCTTTTCTGGAAGCAATTCAAGGAAATTGGACGTGTGGGCTGACTGAGCCCCTAGCTTCATTTTGTAACTCTCACCCAACAACTCTGAGAGGCCTTTTCGTGCCGCACGGAGGGCTTCCTTCGTGCCGCGAATGGTCACGGTGAAACCATGCGAGGAGAGGTAGGTTGGAGTGACCCACCAAACGTGTTCCAAGGCTGCAAACACCCGAGGGAGTGGCCCCTTGGCGACAACTTCGAGCAGGGCAGCGTTCTGGCTTTTCTCGATCACATCGAGCACTTCGAGGGATGGAGAAGTTTGAGTGAGGACCGCCTCGTCCTCGTATTCGACGCGTATGAGGCAGCGCATGTTGCCGCCAACGGTGTTGATGTGCGAAAGGAATTCCACTGAAGAAAAGGACTCCAAAAGGGCCCAACCGGGGAGGGCAGCCCCCGCTTCGGGTGTGATGGTAATCTGCATGTAACGCAGGTCGGCTGACGCCATATCTATCATGAACGGTTTGCTCTACATAAATCCGCCGACAAGAAACCATGTCCTTGAGAACCTTGAACGGTTGACTGAGGAAAGGTTTGCCCTCAACTTTCGCCAGCCTCAAACATGCTTAGGACACGGTTGAGTTCACGGAGGGCATCTTCCAGGGCTGCGCGTTCTTTGCGGTCAAGTTCAGGGTCCTTCAATTTCTCAGTGATGGCTTCAATTTCCCACTTGGCCTCAGCACGCTCGCGCTCGAGGGCTTTGTCTTCCTTGATCATCTGCAAACGAGCACGGCGCACGTTGGTGGCCTTGCGTTGCTTGTTGTAGGTCGACTTGAGGGTGGCTCCAATCTCCACAGCGGTTGGGAACGGGATGCCGATGCCTTCCGCATCGAAACGCTCGGCGATGTTCTTGAAGAGCCAGTCCTTGGCCACGAATTCGTCCGAGTAGTCTTCCACCCAAGCATAGAGACGGAAGATCTTGGCGTATTCACCGAGTTCATTCAGCAGCACACGAGGTTCGGGTGTCTCGATGATGTAGGGGCACTCACGAAGAAGTTGAAGCGTGGTGTACTTCACATGAGCAATGTCCTCGTCGTACTCAACGCCGACATCAAGCACGAGGGAAATACGGCGGCCTTGTCCGTCGCCACCACCACGGGCGTGGTTGATGACCGTGGAGTTCACGAGGTTGTTGTTAGGAATCACGACGAGGTTTTCGCCAATGGTCAGGACCTTGGTGGAGAGGATACCAACCGACACCACCGACCCGAGGTGGCCGTCAACTTCGATGCGGTCTCCAACTTCGAACGGTTGGTCGAGAGCGAGCATGAAGGAGTTGACGATGTTTCCAAGCGTCTGTTGCATGGCCAGGCCAATGATGAGCGAAAAGACCGCCAAGGAGGCGAGCAATCCCAACAACTCGAAGCCCAGTTCGTCCAAAGCCAGGTAGAGACCGCCAAACCAAATGGCTGCTCGAAGCAAAAAGATGACCAACGAGTTGCTGCCTGAGACGGTAACGGTGGAAGGGTTGGAGAATTTGTCGATGATCACGGGAATCATGATCTTGACGGCCACGCTGGCCAAGGACGTCGTCAACAGGATGTAAGAAGCACTGAACAACGGGTCGAGGGCCACGTTGAGGTCTTCTTCTTCACCGCGAATCCACAACAGCGTGAGTTGGATACCAACGAGGAGTACGAAGAGGTAGAGACGTTGTGAAACCGGGCGATAGAGGTGGTCGTCCCAGGTGAAGGTGGTGGCCTTGACAAAGTCGAGAATAATCTTCTTCATCAAAAAATGTACGATGGCGAGGCTGACGAAGGTCAACCCGAGACCAAGAACGTATTGTGCCCAGACATCAAGTCCGTTCGCTTGTTCAATGATGTCGTCAACAACCGTCAAAACGCAGCCTTCCTGCCACGGCGTCCCTCCACCCGTTCATAACAGGTTCGCCGATAAGCCTGAACAAAAACACCCAATTTTCCACTGTTTTCAAGGAAAACTGACTCCTCAAAACAAAGCGCAGGCATTCACTCTTTCGTGTGAATGATGGATGCAAAAGAAAAGAAATGAGACAAAAACATTCCTTCAAAAGGCGCGAGTCCGGGCTTGAGCCATGAGCCGACGCTACGACCGTATCGCAGCGTGGCTTCTTCCACGAAAGCGGGGCGCTCACATCGCGGTGCTGTTGCTTACGCTGTTGATGATTCCAGGGGCCATGACAGCGCTCCAACCCATTGACATGGAATCCTATGAGATGGAATCCCCTGAGTTGTCAGCTCAGACCATCGTTAACGATGAATTCCCCAATTCTGAAATTATCCTCGGATTCCTCATATCCGCCCGAAATCCAGACCTTGTCCCGGCCATTGAAGAGTGGGAGCCCGTACCCAGGATGGCCGACGGTTCACCCGATTACGCCTCGCTTATCCATCCCTCGGAGATGATTCCGGCCGGTGAGCCCTGGAGCGGCATCGATGCGCCAACTGGAGGCATCCTGAACCTGACCGTTTTGCGTGAATTGGACACCAAACTCAACTTGGTCCTTGAACATCCACTTTCTCCCGCCCTCAAGCCGCTGGTCAACGACGTCACAGGCCACCAGTCCAACGGTGCCATCTCCTTGTCCGACCATTTTCGTGGCTTCATGAACAACACCTCAATCCTGACCCAACCGGGTCTCACAACGCTCGGAGTGGTCACCGATCCGCCGACGAACTGGTCGGATTGCTTCCCACTTGACTGCTTGACCTTTGACGACGCCAACATCACGCAGGCTCACATCGACATGGCCGCCGCCCGCATGGCGGAAGCATCGGACAACAACTTCCTGCGTTGGATTTCCCTCGACCGGGGATTCAAAGCCGATTATACCGCCTTCCAAGAAGGCCCCATCTACGGTCAGTTACTTTCCAACGGAACGTGGGAAGGGGCCTTGTGGGGCAAAGGCCGATGGACGGGTTCGTCCACGTGGCTGTTGGTTCAACTCGACAGCACCAAGCTCAAGGAAATGGGGTGGGAAGTTGTTTGGAAGGATGCTCATCAAGAAAAGAAGGTCCGGTTCAGCGACGAGGGGTTCCGAGTTGGTGGCTACCGTCTGGCTGACGGCGAGCTTGTCCTTCATCCCCCGCAATACACCGAAGAAGAATGCTTGGAACTCAAGAACGAGGGCGCCGGTTGCGCCACGGAATGGACCTACATGGACCTTGAAGGGCATCTGCGCTCCCACGACCGAACCACGGTCACCCTCCTTCTGGGGCAAGGCGTGAACGTTGAGGTGAACCGGGAACTTCAGTCCAGTGCAGGACTCATCGTCATGATGGGATTGGCCATCGTTGTCCTGTTGTATTTCAGCCTGCGCCGCTGGTCGGATGTCGCCATTGTCATGTTCGCTCTTGGCGCTGCTCTGCTCTGGATGCAAGGGCTCATCGGTCATTTTGCCAACATGACCGGCTGGCTTGGATTGAGCCTCATCGCTCGTTCACAATTTTCGAACCTGTTACCGATTCTGGTGCTGGCGCTGGGCATTGATGATTCACTGCATGCGCTGCATCGTTACAAGGAAGAGCGCGCCAACGGCAAAACCTCCGAGGAAGCGGGAAGCATCACGCTCTCCCGTGTTGGTCGTGCCATCACCCTGACGTCCCTGACGACGATGGCGGCCTTTGCTGCGAATCTTTTCAGCGATATTGCAGCCCTCCGTTCCTTCGGAATCGAAGCGGCTCTGGGCGTGTTAGCTGCCTTCATCCTGACCGGTTTGTGGGCACCGTTGATTCGGGTCAGCGTTGACGATTGGTTGGACGCTCGAAAGACCAAGACCGACCACAAAGAGGTCAAATCCATCGTCAATCCAGAATGGTTGAAGGGCGTCACCCGAGGCTCTGGCCAGAAAAAGACGGCGGCGCTCATCGCTTTTGTCGCCGTCATGATGACCATTCCCGCCGCCATTGGCATGTCTCAGTTGGAAGGGGACTTTGCCGTGGAAGATTTCCTTGACGAGCGTTCAGACTTCGCCATCGGCGTGGAGGAAATTGCTGAACGGTTCGCTGACGAAGGAGAGCCGGCTAACCTGCTCATTCTCGGCGATGTGTTGGACCCGAGGGTCTTTGCGGCCATCGACACCTTCCGACAGGACATGGATGCGCTGCCCGAAGGAGTTCCCGATAAGATCACCCGTCAACCCGACGGTACCATTGACATCTTGGCCCTTGACGAGATGGTGTTCGCCGCCCAGGGCAGCCTTGTCCTTGACAGCACGCCGTTTGAAGCCGCCGGGTGGCAGAAGGACGTGGACGGATTTGGAATGAACTGCTCCTTGGCCGGCAACGGCCCACTGGTGGACACGAACGACCGAGAGTGCCTGGCCTTCTTCTACGGCTTCCTATCGCTGTACGGGGTGCCCGGTGTCGGCCCCATTCCTGACATCCCCGCCAGCATTGTGCAACTCTACATCATGCCCGTGGTCGACCTCGACCCCGACCGGCCATGGCTCGATGTCAACGGTGAGGACGCGGCCTACGACATGATGCAAATTCGATTCGGCATGACCCAACCCGAAGATTTCCCGGGCATGCAAGGCGGCGTGGCTGAAGTCTGGCGAGACCTTGAGGTGTTCACCAATCTCTCGAGTGGAACCTACGAGGAGCCTGGCGAGGAAGAAGACGACAAACCCCTGACGTGGGTCATGCTCACGGGGCGGCCCATCACTCGATTTACGGCTTCAACGGCCATGCAAGATGAGATGCAGTCCTCGCTCATCCTCGGCTCGGTGTTTGTGCTGGCTTCCCTAACCATCGGGTTCCGCTCACCCAAGCAAGCCGTGGTGACCTTTGTGCCCATCTTCCTCGTCGTCGTTTGGCTCTACGGTTTGATGTACGTCTCCGGCGCCTCTCTCAACATCGTAACCGTGACCATTGCGACCATCTCACTTGGCGTTGGCATCGACTATTGCATTCACGTCACGGAACGCTATCGGGAGGGGAGAGAAAACGGTGAATCGCACAATGACGCCCTCGCTGCGGTTGGCGGAGCGTGCGGCTTGGCCCTGCTCGGTTCTGCCACTTCAGACATTGCGGGTTTCCTCGTGATTGCGCTCTCACCGATGGGACTCTTTGCCAACTTTGGAATCTTCTCTGCGGCGATGATCGCCCTGTCACTCTTCGCCAGTTTGGTGCTGACCACCGCCGCCCTCGGCCTCATCAGCCGACCCTCTGAGGAGGCCGCCATCACCCCATCGCATGTGGCCTTCGAGGAAGAAGCGTAAACATCGGAGAAAACATCATCAATCAACCAAGACTTGCCTTAATCGATGTCAGCCGCGCAAGACTACTACGAACAAGTCCTTGGAATGGGTCATTCACCTGAAAATGCCCTTGCCTACACCCGGCAACACTACCCAAATTTCGTCCCTGGTACAGCGGACGCCCTTGCGGCACCTGTCATGACACCTGTTTCCCAGCAAGCCGTGCCTGCCGTGCAACCCGTGGCGCAACCGGTCATCGCTGCCGCTCCTGCCATGGCAGCGCCCGTGGCGGCGGTTGCTCCAATCGAAGCACCCGGTGCGCTACAGCCCAACGCCTACGCGCCCATGGCCGCCACGCCCCTTCCTACAGGAGGCACGACGCCCATGATGTGGGGCGCTGTTGGCTGCATCGTCTTCGCCTTGCTCCTGTCGATGGCGGGGCAGTTCAGCCATGCATGGATCGTCAACAACGAAGAGGATTCGGGCGGATTAACTGCCGGTTTGACCACGATTCGGGCGGACTGTTCAGAGGCCAATCCCGTTGATGGTTTTTCCAAGCAAGAGGTTGTTGACCAGTGCAAGGCCAGCTCCCCCATCCTCTTCTCAGAAGACATGGAAGCAGCCATAGCCGAGAACAAGACGGTCGATCAAATTGGGAACGTTCACGTGGGTGACTACGAGGATTACTGCAACAACATGTATGCATACATTTCACCGATGGCGATGGGGGACCAGGACGCGCTGTCCAATCTGAGTGAAGTCCGAGACACGTGTTTGGAGACGCCAGCTGCCGGTTCCACCGGAGGAATGGTCCTCTGGCTTGGTTCCATCGGGGCTCTGCTTGGCATGGTCATGCTCAGTGCTGGCGCAATCGGGCGAACGCTCCCTGCTGAGGCAGAAAAGCACGGCAAGTGGGCCGGCATGGCCGCTGGCGTGTTGATGCTCTTGGCGGTGCTCGTGTGGTGGCTCTTGTTGCCTGATACCGATGCCGACACCAGTGCGGGCATGGGCGTTTGGATGACCGTTCTGGGTGGTGTACTCGCCATCGTGGCCGGCGTGCTGGCCTACATGGACCAGAAGTGAGTTCGAATTCATCGGTGACTTCATCAAGGGTTGAGCCTGCGCTTACCTTGCCGTCTTTGGGGTTGGCCCCGGGAAGGTGGTGGCATCATGGCAGGCAACGAACCCGATACAGACGACGCTGTCGATGACGATGAAGAAGACTGGATGAAGTACGCCAACGCCGGCTTTGGTGAAACGGATTATTCCCTATGGGATGACGTCGAGCCGCTGGAAGAAGACGAAGCCCACCAGCAAGAAGTCGCCATGCAACTGGGTACGCACGTCGAGGAAATTCCTCGGGCACCACGCCCAGCAGGCCACAAGCATCTGGTTCGCCAAGGCACCTGCGACGCCTGTTTGGGTCGTGTTGGTGGAAAGCGAACCTACGGGCAATCGCTTGAGGACGCCGGCCGAGGCGTACGAGCCTCGGTGGTGGAGCGTGACAGTCATCTTGCCAATGCACGGGAGGAGGAGCCACTTTGCCCGTTCTGTGAGAACTTGTTTGAAGAAGTTGACCTGCTGGCTGACATCATCTTTGAGGCCATCGAACCGTACGACGTCAGTCGTCTGCAACTTGGGGCCCGGGTTCCAAAGGACCAAGTTGAACAGGAAGAGAAGTTGCGCAAGCGCCTTGGCGCTGGTGGTTCAGACGCCCTCAAACCCTCCCTGGTCGAAGAGATTGGGAAGCGTTTGAAAGACCGTCTGGAGGGGGTCACGCTGGTCAACGACAAGCCGGATGTGCTGGCGCTCATCGACGTCTTGACCCTGACCGTTGAATTGGATATTCGTGCCGTGTATGTCTACGGCCGCTACCGAAAGTTGGAGCGGGGTATTCCCCAAACTCGCTGGCCTTGCCGAGCATGCAAAGGACGAGGTTGTGAAAGCTGCAATCAAACCGGTTTGCAATACGAAAAGAGCGTGCAAGACTTGGTTGGAAACCCAATGTTGGAGATATTCCAAGGAACTGAACACGCCTTCCACGGCATGGGTCGTGAAGACATTGACGTTCGATGCCTCGGGCGAGGTCGTCCGTTTGTTCTTGAGATCAAGGAGCCGAGAAAGCGCAGTTTCAACGCTGAAAAACTTGCAGAAATCATCAACGAGGCCGCCGAAGGCTCGGTGGAGGTCTCCGCTATTCGGCCGTCAACCCGGAGCGAAGTCGTTCGAATCAAAGATACGCCCGCTGAGAAATCCTACACCATTCGTTTCACGATAGAACCGATGAACGAAGCCGAATACGCCGTGCTAACCGCACCGGTGGACATGACCAAAGAGGACGTCCAAGACCGAAGTAAAAAACGACGTCGACAACGACGAGGCGACAAGAATGCTGACCGCACCAAGCCGCTGGAAACCACCATTGAGGTGCCAGCCACCGGCCCAAGCGAAGCGGAATTGAAGGCGATGAAGAAACCAGAACTCGTGGCGCTTGCCGAGGCCAACGGCCTCAAGAAGACCGGGAAGAAAGATGAACTCATCGAACGGATTGTTGCGGCCTTACCTCCTGCTCCTGAAACGTTTGACCTTCCTGACGATGAAACCATTTTGAAGATCGTTGAAAGCCTCAATGGCCTCAAGTTGGCTCAGCGTACACCCGCACGTGTGGCTCACCGCCGCTCGGACCTCATCCGGAAGCGAACGGTGTTTGAAGCACATTCACCGTTCATTGAGGTCAATGAAAACGGGGAACGGGAAATCGAATTCACCTTGCGTTGTGAATCTGGCACCTACGTCAAGGAAACGGTTCACGGCGACAATGGACGCACCCAACCCTCGGTCTCCGCCCTCATCAAAGCAAAGTGCAACGTGTTGTGGCTTGACGTGGGCGACATTCACGCTGACTGACCGTTCGAAAGGGGCGGCGTCACCCGTCGCGGTGCTTATATGGGGATGGTGGGTCGGCAACTTGCTCCGAAGAGGCGCATGCGCTGATTTGGAAGAATGGAGGCGAAGAAAATGAAGCGCTCAAAGGGTCAGCGAGTTGGAACTCGTAGCATTTTGCGACGACGAAAGAA
>DUIU01000086.1:10652-12142 GCA_013330155.1 Candidatus Poseidonia sp.
GCCATCGTCCTCGACGGTGGTCAACAAGGCGGTATGCCTCATCGCCGTTTCCATGGTCGCACCGGCTTTATCGAAAAGCGCCAAGGTGTTGCCTGGGTCGTCGCTGTCAAAGACGGCAACATGCAGAAGACCGTCATCGCTCGTCCAGAGCACCTCCGCCCACTCGAATGAGGGATGTACCATGACCGAAGAAGAGAGATTCCTTGATTTTGCCACTGTTCGCGAGATGTTGTACGATGCTCAAGAGCGTCGTGGCTCGCTGAAGTACGAACAGAAGTGGGCTTTGCAACACGCAGAATGGGCCGCAAGCGATGCTCGCAATGGCGTTCCAACCAAATCTGAAGTGTTCGAAGAGCTCCGAACCAAGTTGCTTGGAGTCGAAACCTTGGCCAAGCACCCAGGTCTTGCTGCCAAACTCGCCGAACTCATGCCCGCTGCACCCGAAGACGTGAAAGCGGTGTTCAACTCAAAGCGCATCGTCATCGAAGACAGCGAAATTGATGCTGTCCTTGAAATCGTAGCCCAAGTCATTTGATGCTCGTTGCATCTCACCGAGGTGATTTCCAATGTCCGACCCACGGCGAAGGCGTCAAATTAAGTCCCCTTCTGGTCCTCGAAAGAAAACCACTCAAGACCTTTCCAAGTACTGGAGCGCACCCACAACCGGTCGCCAAGAGGTCCCCAAACCCGAACCAAAGCCCGACCCGTCTCAACAGCGCAAGCAAGGCGGTCAACGAGGCGGCCGTGGAGGCGAACGCCGACAAGGTGGTCGTGGACAAGGCAATCGCGGTCAAGGAAACCGTGGACAAGGTCGTCAAAACCAACCGCGTCCCGAACCCAAGGAATTGAAAGACGAATCATGGGCTCGGCTGTTGGAGCACGACGTCAAAGGAGGCGTGGCCACGGTCATGGCTGAAAAGAGCCTCATGTTTTGCCGTTTGAAAATGAAGGCAAGCGAGTTGATTCCCATCAACCAACGAATCTACATTGGCAAAGACCGCTCAAAGCGAACCGAGGTTCTCGGCATTCTGGGCATGGCTCACCTTGACAAAATGTCCAACATGGCCAGGCAAGACATGCCCTCCTTGGTCCAAATGTTCGTCGAAGAGCACGGCCAATACTTCGTGGACGAATTTTACAACAAAGCCGGCCCCATGTCCCTCAAGCAGCATTCCTACGAATTGCTCCCCGACGTTGGCCCGGTCAAGGCCCGCAACATGGTGAAGGCTCGAGACGGAGTCGGTGTGTTCGCCTCGATGGACGAACTCAATGCGTTGGCCAAGATCAAAGGTGCCGAACTTCTTGCTCAGCGCTTTGTTGAAGAAATGGAAGACAAATCGCTTGTGCCTCGTCTCACCGAACTTCTTCTCCCGGTGGAAGCATGAACAACGCTCGCCGTCTGGTTGATGCCCTCCGCGCCAAGCAGCCGTTCAAGAAGGCCCTTGGTCAGCATTTTTTGGTCAACGACGAGGTGCTTCAGCGCACCGTCG
>DUIU01000067.1:0-1959 GCA_013330155.1 Candidatus Poseidonia sp.
ACTTGACTTGCAAGGTCAACTTCACCATCACCAACCAACATTCGGTGCCAAGCTAATTCTTCAAGGCGAGGCGTAGAAAGTTCATCCATCGTCAAGCATGGGAGCAACAATTCACTCAACGCCATGCTTCGCTGGTCGACGTCCATGGTCGGCCATACTTTCCGGAGGCGAGCAAGTTGCCGTTCAGAGAGACCCGGAATCATATCAGCGGCGGGTTGAGCGACCTCCGGCAAAGGAACAAGGCGAAGGGTGCCTTCCTCACCAAGATGATTGACAACCATGGAGTGAATGGGGTCCATGTTCGTATCCAAGGCCGCTCGAAGCCACAGCCCGAGAGAGATGTAAGGGCGAAGTTTTCGAACTCGACGACCATTCGGGGCAAGCATCGCAGCGATTGCTCCCGCTTGAACAACGGCATCGAGCGCTCCACCAAAGCGCCGGTTCTTCGAACCAAGTTCGACACTTGTTTGAAGAGGGACCAGATGGATGTGTTTGTTGCTTGGTAAATCCTCGATTTCCCACGTTGCTTCTTCTACGTCGACGACGACGGTCAAACCAGTGGATTCGATAGACCAAGCGGCTGGAGCGTCTCGAGGTAAATGGTGCCGAGGGGTAAAGAAACGGCGACGATACTTGACTCCCACATCAAGACAGGCGGCTTCAATTTGCCCGATGGCCAAAACACCCTCAAGGCTGGCTGGACCGGTTATGTGAACCATGTCGGTTTCCTTGATGGCAGCCGCATGGTTGAGAAGGACAGAGGCCGCAGGAGCGAACATCGGTGTCGTGAGAACATCTCGCATAGTGGAACATTCCGAGGAACGATGCGTTCCTCATGAAGGTGTTCGTTGAATTGGTTGAATCACTCAACCATCAAGCGCAATTCGTCGCGCTTGTACCGCCAATCGCTGGGAAGACGCTTTTCTCCAATATAGTACGAGGCAAGGCGACGAATTTTAGCTTCGGTAATCTCAAGGGCACGCTTGTTGTGAATGTCCTTATGGTTGCCTGAACCTAGATGGTTGATGATGCCCACAGCTTGGCGCATGAGGTTCATCATATCCTCTGGGTAGGCGCCGCTCATGTCGTTCTCTGCGAGAACTTGGCCAATGCGCTTTCCGAGGACGAGGCGGACGTTGGGAACAGCGTGCTTGTCTCGAAGGACGGTGCCGATTTCTGCAGTGGACATGCCGGATTTGGCAAGGTCGAGAATGAGGGACTGAACCGCATCTTTATCGGTGTTGGACCAGGAGGGGGCCTCTGAAACATGAGGACGAGAGGAGCCGCTTTGGCCTTTTCTTGACTTGTACATTCGTGCCATTTCACATCACCAAGCGGCTTTCCGACTTATCTCCCCTTCTTAATCACTCCGCCAGTGGGTGGCACAGTGAGGAATCATTGCTTCTTCCTTCGTTGGTGAGATTTGCCCAGGGTGCCCGGTGTTCCCGACCACTCCCAGCCGGCAGCTACAGCACGGGCTAAACCAATGCATTCACCGCCCTGAATCACTCGAAGGTCGTCTCCCGACCGTATGGCTGAGTCAGCATGGTCGACCAAGGGGGCGAAAACATCACCCTTCCATTCAACGCCCTCCTTCAGATGAACCTCCTTCAAAGCACCATGTTGATGCAGCAAATCGATGGCTGCTCTCGAGAAGGAGAAACCGTTGCGATCGATGGACCACACCGCTATTTGGGTGCCGTTATGCTCCAACCTCCAACGTGGCACCTTTCCCCGAACGACCAACTCATCGCACCAGGTGTCAGTCCCCGTTGATTTGCGGGCAATGCTCATGAAATGCTGCTTGAGACGAAGGTTGTTTTTCTGATTCCTGAGTTCGTAGGTGGTTTTTGCATCCTTCACGGCAGCGCTCAAACGAGCCAGAGCATCGTAGTTGGTGGCTCCTTGACCCTCACGTGTGTTGACAACTTCAACATCAAGAAAACTGAGGTCCATGCC
>DUIU01000067.1:2315-2922 GCA_013330155.1 Candidatus Poseidonia sp.
CATGCGGCGAACACGAGCCAATTCATCCGCCGTCCAATCGCCGGTCACAGGAACATCATAGTTTGAGGCGGGCCATACATCTTCAAGGTCCCGAGGGACCAAGCCGAGTGGCGAAGTCATCATGACTTCATGGCAACCAGTGGAGTTGATGGCCCGGAAAAATTGCCCGTGTGATTTTGACAAACGGTACGGTTTACGAGCAGAGCACGGCAGAAGAACCATCACTTTTCTGACCGGTTCAGGCGCCTCGTATTCCGATTCCATAAACCGTTCCCAATCGGCCACGAGTGGGTCGCTAAGGGCATTTGGGGAAAAACACGGGAATTCCATGGAGGCGGGTTTGTGGGAGGCAAGGTTGCCCGTATGGTTGAGCATCAGTTCTTGGTGCCGGCGAAGGTGCTCCACAAGGCGTGGACTGGAGAGGCTTTGGCGATTGGCCAAGGTTCGGAGTTGACCGGATTGTACTGCAGAACGGACTTCATCCAAGGCCTTCATCATGTGATAGGCTTGGGCCTCAACGGTTGTTTCTTCATGACCCAACGGCCACCTCGGGCCCCACGGTGTCAACATAACGCCGTTAGCGGAGGCGTCTCGACAACGGGGGAGG
>DUIU01000030.1:0-5266 GCA_013330155.1 Candidatus Poseidonia sp.
GTTGATTCACAACAACATTCTGTACTACCACGCCAGGACAGCCAGCGACGAAGTGAGCCGGCTTGACGTGTTCAACCTGACAGCCTTGAGCAACTTGGACGTCGGTGCGCAGGTCGGCGAGAACGGTGGAGACATCGTGAACATGGAAATGTCGGGCGACACGCTGATGGTCAGCGTGGTCTCAGGACAGTGGTGGAACAGCGACGGCTCAGGAGGCATTGCCCGTTGGAACACCACCAACGGTGCGTTCGATGGCAACATTCTCCCCACGGGTTCCATCGACCGAGTGACGGCCTACGAATCCTCCAACGGCAACACGTGGGTCTCATGGGGCGAATTGAAACTCGACCTTTACGACAGCAGTCAAACCCTTGTCAATTCGTGGACAAATTTCGAGTTCCCCATACGAGGAATCGTTGAACACAACGGAGAAACATTGTTCGCTACCGAGGACGGTATCGCTCGCTACAACGAAGTGACCAACACCTGGAACACCACTTGGGAAGCCGGCAATGGATTGCCAGGCAACGCCGGCGACATCTTCTACGAAGTGTGGACCGATGGAACCAACCTCGTCGTCGGCGGCGCCGATTTCAACCGATTTGGCCAATTTAACGAAGGCATCATCTCACACCGTAACGGCGCCGGAGCGTGGACGGCTTACCCCGCTGATTCAAACAACAACATCCCCGATGGCTATCCAATTTCAATGGAGATGTGCGGTGGCGTGCTCAACATCGCTATGTACAACAACAACGGGGGCATTGCCCGCCTTGATTTGCAAAACGCCACGGTCAATTCAGGCTTTGACAGCAGTCAACTCGACGGAACCGCCCCCGCCTCTGTCACCTGCGACAATCAGGACACGCTTTACATCGGCTACTACAACGATAACCAACCCATCAGTCGCTACAGCTACAGCACCGCTGCCTTCCTTTCGAGTTTGACCACGGCAAGCCACAATCTGCCAAGTGACCGTGTTTGGTACGATGCACTCTCGCATTCCGGGTCCCAACTCATCGTCGGCCACGCCGTTGGGAATTCCGGCTCCAACCTCATTGCAGGCGGATACTCAACGCTGGTCGCCAGTGGTGCAACAGCGCTCCAAGCCCAAGTGCAAGGAGCAGGTTCCCCGGTCACCTCACTCCAATGGCTTAGCGCTTCCTCAGAATGGCTGATTGGCCGTGCGGGCGGATCGTCTGGCTACAGTGAGGTCGCCACCCTCTCTTCGTCTGGAAGGCAAACCGTGGTAGACCTGCCCGGTTTGGTGAGCGGCCAAGTGACGTCGGTCGTGGCCAATGCCACCCATCTTTGGGCAACGACGGGGTCCTCGGCCAGTACCGGTAATTTCGGCGGGACGGGGACAGGGCTCCTGCAAGGGACGTTCATGCCCAACGGTACCATCGAATGGGAATTCGGCTGGACCTTGCCTGGAAACACGGTCGCCAGCGACCTCCACCTTCACGGCACGGACCTGTTCATCGCCTCCAACCCCGGTGGCATGCTCAAATTGGACACCCTCACTCGAACCATCTCCTCCATCGGTGGTTCCCTGCACGGAAAGTTCGACACCATGCACCTCTTCAACAGTCAACTTGTGATTGGCCTCGCTGGCGATGGTGGAAGCCCACCCGGCGTCCAAATGTTCGATCCATTGACCTCTCAATTCGGCAACGGACGACTCATTGCTGGCCTGCCATCAAACATCGTAAACGGATTTACCGATACGACCGGTGTGCTATACATCGCCACCAACGGTGGAATCGGTCGCTGGAATTACACAACGAACGATTGGATGGACTCCATTACCGTCGGGAACGGCCTGCCCAGTGACATCGTCGAAGACGTCTTCGCCGTGGGCTCTGACATCTACATGGCCACGCCGGCGGGCCTCTTCGTATGGGACCCGTCAACCCAAAGCGGCACCACCATGACCGTCGCTGACGGCCTCATGGGACAATCCACTTGGGGTCTTGCCTTGACCACGACCAACACAGGGTCCTCGACGGTCATCGTCAGCCACGACGGTCGAGGTTCAGACCGACCCGGAGTGACGTTGGTTGACCCAAGCACGCAGCAAGTCGTTTCCACGCATCGATTCGACCAGCTTCCATCCAACACCGTCACCGCCCTCACCGCCGACTGGTGGGGCCTTCACATGGCCACCGACGTAGGCTCACTCACACACTGGAATGCATCAAACGGAGACTTTGAGGACGGAACCTCGTCGTTCCAAATTCAATATCCTGTGGTTCACATGGTCAGCGATGGTACCCACGTGATGACCGTTGGCTCACAAAACAACATCATGCTTTCAGAGGCCCGTACTGGAGGGCACCTTCCGATCACCTACCTTGGAGCCATGGAGCCGAAAGTTGGAGCCATCGGTGCCAACTACCTTTGGGCTTTGACAGAAGACGGTCTGAAAGGATGGGAGAAAAACGGCCAATTCACGCCCGTGGAATCAACCTCCATGCGCCGGGCACTTCCGTTGACCGTTCGAGCCATGGGCAATGGCGGTGGCCTCAACATAACCGATATGACTCACCTCGGAATGTCCATTGATTTGGTTAGTTCAGACAGCCCCTATGCTTTGGACAACACACTGGGGACGCCCGGTATCCACGGGCTGCTGTTCCAAAACGTTCCCGTGGTCATGACCTCACCAACTGCTGGTGCAGCGGTTTGGGCAAAATCGGTCAGCCTTGAATACGATGTGACCCTCAACTTGAGCGATGACCCGAACCTCCTGAGTATGCTTCAAGACGCCGTGGATAACGGCCAGTTGTACAACAACACCCGCCATGTTTCCTTGCAATTGTTTTCCCCGACCAACGGCTCACTCGAAGCTCGGTTGACCTACGATTATGTTCGCACGGACACACCGGCGACCATGCAAGGTATGGTTGACCGACCAGACGATGGCGGTGGTGTGCTGACCGCTTCATGGTCCTTGGTTCACGACGAAGACTTCGCACGCTACCTTGTCTTCCTCAACGATGGCCCCTGGGCAACTCCGCCAACCGAACTTGAGTTGCTCGGCCAATCACCGGACAAGGCCATTTCCCTGCACAGCCGACTGACTGCAGACATTGAAACCGCCAATGGCGTGCCTCTGGTTGACGGAACGGATTACTACGCCGTGGTGGTGGCTGAATACACCGACGGTCGCTGGGGGAAGGTCTCAGCGCCGTTTGGACCCGTATCACCCAGCGACGAGGTCCCCGGTGCACCCCTTTGGGCCACGGCCAGCGCCATGGGCAGCAACGGAGACGATGGAGACATTGAACTCGAATGGGCCAGATGCACTGCCTTGGACCTCGCAACGACCAACGTCTATGTTTCGACCACGCCGATGCTCGACGCCCTTGGACGAACAACGTTCGCTTCCTATGCTCCAAACGAAGGCAACCAGTCCATCATCAAACAAACCCCGGGCGTTCCGGTTTGGATTGGATTCACCTGTGTGGACCAAGCCGGTCAGGAAAACCTGTCCAATGTCACCGTGGTCGGCCCGGTCGTGCCCACGGGTGAACTCAACGACAACGATGCTCCCGAACCCATTGTTGGAACGCAAGTCAACGACGTCCCCGAAGATGAAGGAGGACGGTTGACGGTCTCATGGAACCTCAGCACAGCCGACGATTGTGCCTTCTACACCGTCTTCATGAAGCTCGGTGACCACGTTCCAGAAGACGGAGGTTTGACCAGCGTGGAAGGGTATTCGCAAGCTGCCGTTGTCAACCCTTGCGACGTCAACGAAACCATCGTGTCTTCGCTCGATGGCGTGCCGCTCATCGACGGGCAAGAGTACACCGTTGGCGTGGTGGCCTACGACGTTTGGCTCAACGGCAACACCGAAAACGTGCTGCTCGATGCTGCCTCACCTCTGCAAAACATCGTTGGGCAGGGTGGCACACCGCCACGCATCACCTCCTTGATGGCTTACGACCACGCCAACGACGATGGTACGGCCATTGATGTGGTGTGGGAACCATCCACCATCGAAGACTTCGCCTCGTACACGGTGTGGGTTTCAAATGTGCCCGTTGAAGACCTCTCGCTTGCCTACGCTGCCTTTGGCAACAACCCGGATGCTTGTGGCTGTTTCTCCTTCAACAAGCAATGGATTGACGAACGAACCAACCCAATTGAACTCACGCTGTCCACAGCATTACTCGTTCCAAGCGGCAGCGAGCTTTCCGATGGCGTCCCTGGCTTGATTCAGCCCGATGTGAAGTTGTTCGTCGCTGTGACCGTTCATGACCTGAAAGGGAACGTGCACCTCACGGAATTGACACAAGCAACCGTTACGCCCATTGACAACGTGAACGACAACACCGCTCCAGATCGATTGACGGAACTCACGCTGGTCGACCGGCCCAACGACGATGGCAAAGCCCTCTTGTTGTCGTTTGAGTTGTCGGAGGCCGACGATGCGTGGGAGTACATGGTGTACGCCGAAACCTACAATTTCGAAGGCAAGGTTGGACGTGAAGGAACGCAACTTGCTCTCAATCCAATCGCCAAATTGGAGCGCTCGCCCACCCTCCCGTTGGTCATCGATCTCGTCGCTGGCGACGTGCCCGTCATTCCTGGTCAGGAAATCTGGGTGGCGGTCGTGGTCATGGATTCCTCAGGCAATGCTCACGTTGACACGCTCACGATGGTCTCAGCCGCCGCAACGGACGAAGGCATCACCGACCCTGGCGTCTACCTGCCCGACATCGAAAAGGTGGAAGCCGAGTGGTTCGAGGAGACCAGTGTCTTTGTTGAGTGGCAACACTCCGTTGATGCCAACGTGCGAGGCTACCACATCTACATCGGCGAAGACATGTTCACGTCCACTGAAGACGCCACCATGGTCGGTCAGACCGTTTCCGCCAATTCCTTCCTCATCACCAGTGAACTGTTTGACGGTCTTGACAATTCAACAGCCTACTATGTCGCCGTCGTTCCGTACGATGACACCGTGGCCAAGTCCACGGTCGAAGCGGTGAAGGTGAATGCACTGGGTGATGAAGGAGGCAGTGAAGGTGGGAGTGACGACGGTGGGCAACTCAGCCTTGAGTCCCTATTGACCACACCCAACCTCATTGCTGCAGGTATGCTGCTCATCGTGGTCCTCCTCCTGGTCATTGTTGTCCGAACTCGAAACAGCACCAGTCGACGCTCCAAGAATTGGGAACTTCAGGAAGCAACCTGGGGCATACAGGACACCAGTTGGGATTCGCCAACTGCTGCACCGGCGACGGTGGCTGCACCG
>DUIU01000030.1:5567-6658 GCA_013330155.1 Candidatus Poseidonia sp.
CTGCACCGGCGGCGCCCGCAGCACCACCGGGCATCTCAACCCAGCAGGCCAACGACATTTATGCCGCCGCCAACGCCATTCAAACCCCAGATTACGGCCGACCTACCTACCAGGCAGCGCAACCAGTCCTGAGACCCCAAGTTGACCAAAACCTGTTGGACGGATTGCTTGACGAACCAGCTGCTGCACCAAAGATGCCGGAAATTGATACCTCCTTCCTTGACGATTTGCTGTGAGGGTGGATGATGGCTTCAACCGGCCCACGTACCGAAGTGTTCACCACCGTTCTGGTGAAGGAAAATGGGGCGGTTGCAGACTGGCCACGCCACCATCAGCGGATGAGGCAACATGCCCAGAGGTTGCGCATCACGCTCCCGTCTGAAACACCACCCGTCAGCCATGAGGGCGAAGGAGATTCATGGCAACTCGCTCGAGTGGCCACCACAGGCCAAGGAACATGGGAGGTGCGTCGACGCCCCATCGCCATTCGAAATGAGGAAATTGACGCAATTTCCGTTCCTGCACCGCGTTGGAACGAGCGAACAAACGGCACCAAACACGGTGATTGGACAGCCTATGTCGCCGCCGTGGAAGCCGCTGAAGCGGCAGGGTGTGATGCTGCCTTGCTCGTTCATGAACATGCCATTGTGGACGGAGATCGCGCCACGCCATTGGTGCTCGATGAAGACGGAACGGTATGGATGGCTCCGTCGTCCGAAGGTGGTGTTGATGGTATGACGGCTGGCCTGCTCGAGACCTTGCTTCCAACCGTCGGACTGCCCGTCGTGAAAGGTAAATTGAATGAACGAACCGTGGCTCGTTGCGCAGAATTCGTGTTGGTTGGCACGGGCATGGGGGTGTGCAGAGTGGGCACATTGGACGGAATTCAACTCGGTTCATCTCAGGCGTTGTCAACGGCCTGTCATCGGTTGCTGTCCCAACATTTTACCGAGGAGAGCACGTGGTCCTTCGTGGGGCCAAACCATGTCTGAGCGCGTGATGGCCGTCGTTGAGGCTTTGGAAACCAACCAACTCACCGGTGACGGTGCCTTTCGTTTCGGAGCACCAGATCGGGTGATGTTGGTCTCCGG
>DUIU01000154.1 GCA_013330155.1 Candidatus Poseidonia sp.
TTTGACATGATGAGCGGAAAAGAAGGAACCAACCACATGATGAGCGTAGAATCTCCCCTGAACGGACAAATCGACATCACGATGACCGGAATCAGCGACGCAGAGGAGGTCTCCATTGTCGTCCGCTGGGATGAGAGTGATTTCCCAGTTGAACCGATTGAACCGATTGCGCCCGTGGAACCCAAGGCTGTTGATTCGTGCACGGATGTAGCCACTGAAATCTTTGAAGATGCCGACACCGATGGCGATGGTGTGTTGGATGAACGAGAGATCAAAGCGGCCGAAATACCTGCGGACGAGCTGAAAGTTATTGATGTCAATCAGGACGGTTCCCTTGAATACCGAGAAGTTCTCCAATTTGTGTGCAGTTGCGATAATGAACTCATGCTGGTGTTTGAGTCCTTTGCATTGGGAAGGGAAGAAGTGTCATTGAAGGCGCTGGAAGGCCATCCATGGTCAAACGATTATGACTTTTCTTCCATCGACATCAACGATGATGCGCTCATCGACGAACAAGAGATTGAGTTGTTGATTGTGCTTTGTGAAACGACGTTTGACGCCTTTGACGGCGATGGCGATGGCGTTCCCGATGTTGATGACGCGTTCCCAGAGGATCCAACCGAATCGAAAGACACTGATGGCGATGGTGTTGGGGACAATGCCGACATTGTGGCGAGCGTCTCGAACGACATCATCTATGCTTCTGCGGGTGCCATGTTTCTGATTCTTGCAGGACTCTTGCTTGGTTTTCTTCGAACAAATCGCAGTTCCAATGAACCGGAAGCCATGTGGGACGGAGAAGACCGAATGACAGAAGTGATGTTTGGCCAATCATCTGGGGCTGCAGATTATCAAAAAGAAGAAGTTGCTTTGCCAGAAATGCCCGACTCGACACCGACTCAAGATGTCCAAGCATCCACCGTTGACGATGTGTTTTCCATTGGACAACCCATCAAACAGCAACCACCAAGTGAGTTGATGGGCATGGTCCTTGACGGCATTGAAACGATTGAATTCCCTACGGGAAGCGGCGAGGTTTGGGTAAGAAGTTCACCCGACGACCTTTGGTTGCCAAAAGAATGAGTTCAGAAGAACTCATACGCCAGAGGCTGAAGGGGCAATTGCCCCTGTAGTGTAGTGGATATCACCCCGGCCTCCGGAGCCAGGAACCCGCGTTCGAATCGCGGCAGGGGCGCTCAATCCGACACAAATCCATCCCATCGGCGCATGTAGTCAATGAACGTCGCATTGAGTGTGGCTTCAGTGAGCCATTCTTCAGTGAACGGGGGGCGAGAGGGTTCTTCGGACCCGGCAGCAAGGTAGGCTGGCCAATTTGGATGTGCAATTCCTGCACGCGCAACGCCGACGAAATCACCGCCCTGATGCATGGCCTTCTTGGCATCGTCTCCAGTCCAAATCCCTCCAGTTGTCATCAGCGGCATAGCGGAGGGGAGCTGTTCTCGAAAGATGCTGGTGAAAGGACGTTCATCGCCATTGAGCACACCTGTTTTGTCAATGTCCCAGCATGAAACATGGAGGAAATCCAAGGCCATTGAGCCGCATAAACGCAAGGTGTGCAATGAGTCTTCGAGGCTCATGCCACACGAATCAAGTTCTGGAGAAAGACGAACACCGACGAGAAAGTTGGGTGTCGTGCGTTTGCGCACTTCTTTGACAATGGCCTCAAGGAACTTCGTCCGAGCGTTTTGATCACCGCCCCACCCATCGCTTCGTTTGTTGGTGCCCGCACCAAGAAATTGGGCGATGAGGTAGCCATGTGCTCCATGGAGTTCAACCCCATGAAATCCGGCTTGTTCGCATCGTTCAGCGGCTCTTCCAAATGCTTCGATGGCCTCATGTATCTCTTTATCCGACATTGCTCGGCTGCTGCCTTTCCCCTCTCCTAATGAATTGACGGACGCCGATTTTGGTTGGTGGCCAGTAAGTCGTTTAGGTGCCCGCATTCCTCCGTGAAAGAGCTGGGCCAGCCCGACAGCTCCGTGGCGTTTGATGGACGAAGCGAGGCGGCTCAATCCCTCCAAGTGGTGGTCGGACCAAGTTCCAAATTCTCCTTCCCAACCTTGGCCATCTTCCATAACATGTGTTGCAGCGGTGGTGACAATTCCAAATCCGCCTTTGCTTCTCGCTTCTAACCAACGAATTTCATCCTCGGAGACCCGCCCATCTGCTTGACTTTGCTTATTGGTCATCGCCGCTAACACCGTTCGATTGGAGGTGGTCAATCCAGTTCTTGGAAACGTGTAGGGTTCCAGGGATGGGTGCATGACCATCGCCTCTGCCTCGACATCATCATCCTTTCTCACCATAGTCCTCTTGAGTTGGCGTTCATTCAACTCGTTAACAGAGGCATGCATGAGTGATTATGCGGGGAGGTATCCAACCTCTCGACCCGTGTCCGTCGCTCTGACCAGCATGTCATTTCTGTCCGGGTCGTTTTTCTGACCCGGTCAACGCGATGATGTTTCGGTGCATGCTTGGGAGCATTTCAAACATGATCAAGGCCAAGAGGAACATCGCAAAAAGGCTGACGAATCTGGCGGCATAACTGTGCCCAAACTCAAACACACTCAAGCCCCAAAGGGACCATTGTGTGTACGTCATGTGCATCCAAATCAAACCTGCGTTTCGAAAGACATTGAGCAAATGAATGGTTGGTAAAATCAGCAACAATGCCCGAATGCGTTTCTTCCATGAAAGGTCAAGAACGGCGATGGCCCCAATAAACAGGACCATGGATTGAATGGCGGTACAGGCCAAGACAAAATTGATTCCAATCGTTTCACCGTTGGCTAGGAGCAATTCAGTTTGAAAGGCATATTCACCTGTAAAATCGGTTGCAAACCATCGGTTTCCGTCCCAATTCTCCCAGCTAACTCGTCCGGCAGGGTCGTTGACCCATGTGGTCCCAATTTCGATGTTGTTTCCGGTAGCGAATCCCAGAAACCACGCCGATTGGGAGGCTACGAACCAGATGGCCAACACACTGAGGTAAGGGACATACGAGATCAACAGGTAAGGGCCTCCTGCGAAGGCTACCGTTCCTCGAGCCCATACAATTGCTTTCTTTCGTGCCTCGCCCGAGGATGTTTCCCACCACGCAGCCAAACAACTCAGTGGAAGAGTCAAGGCCGCCATGATGGTCAATATCGGGTCATCATGAGAGAGGTAGGTCCATGATTGGGAGAAAAAATAGATTCCAACCAACACCCACCCCACTTGAGCAACACGAATGGTGGAGCGTTCACGCATCCACCACGACACGGCTAACATGAGCATACCCGCTGCCCCAAAGACGGTGGCCGTTTCAGGTTCCATGAGCACGATTTAGCCGGTGAGGTGGTCGCCTATCAAGGTCTCCAAGGGAACAAAGCCCATGTGATGCCTCCTAAACCCTAGAACATGGAGGGGCCATATGTGCAGGTGCCATTTCCTCTCCCGGCACGCGCAGGTGCTGATACCCCCATCGCCTTTTTGGACCGTGATGGCGTCATCAACCGTGGGAAATCAGGTTATGTCAATGGACCCGCTGAAGTGATTTTGCTACCTGGTGCTGCTGAATCAATCGGTATGCTGAACGAGGAAGGCTACCTTATTTGTGTGGTTACCAATCAATCTCCCATTGCACGCGGCCTATGGCCCCCTGGAAACTTGGGGTCGATTCACGAGGAACTTCAACGTCAACTCAAGGAGGAAGACCCACGCGCACAGATTCATGCTTTTTTGACCTGTCCTCATCGATTTGAGGATGCTTGCAATTGCCGTAAACCATCACCAACGATGCTATTTGTTGGCCACCAAGTGCTGCGAGAGGGGGCGTTTATCGAAACTGGTTGGGAGCCGTTTAACCATGCTGTGGTCAACCCTCGGGTCAATTGGTGGGGTCCAAAACCTCAATCGCCACATCCATTGGATTTGATGGTAGGGGACCGTCGCTCAGACATGGGTGCAGGATGGGCTTTCGGTGCACGGCTGTACCGTGTTCCTGCTGC
>DUIU01000108.1:0-3271 GCA_013330155.1 Candidatus Poseidonia sp.
ACCACGCCGTCTTCATTTTCAAAATCATAGACGTCGATGACGTTGGGGGAGTTGGCAGCGCTGAGGAGAAGGAGCTGGTCGTTCGCAGCGATGTAAAGCACGCCAGTTTCGGGATTCGCAACCGATGAGCGCATGTCAAAATCGAAGGGCGTGAGGGAAACCAAGGGGTCGGCTGGTGCTAAGACTTCAATCACCATCTCCGTGATTTCTGCATCGGATGGAAGGTCCCATCCAGCGCCGGAGTTGCTGTTTGGATTGAGTCGCCCAGTGTAGGTCGTACCGGTGGTGAAACCGTCTGCCTCTCCAAGCACGCCCAGCCCACGCCAGTCAAACAGTGAGGTACCCATGCCGTCCACGATAAGCTGAGGCTCTTGGATGACCATGCCATCTTGGCCGCTGGCTCGAATCTCGAGGGTGACGTTGGACAGTTCAGCGCCAGGCGCGAAGGATAAATCCCATTCGGCGGTCGCTCGTTGACCGGTTTCTGGAACGGCACCAACCGCATCAAGCACGACCCATCCGGTGTCGTTACTTCCTTCCAGTGGCCATGTTACACCGCTTGGCTCAGCGTGAGCCGAAACCACGGGGGTGGTGAGCAAAGGCCCCATGGACATCAGCACCATCAGAAGGACCATTGAGACGGCCCGTTGGCGCTGCCCGCCTGCACGGTTACTCAAGCGGGGCTGTTTCATGCGCAGAGGTGTATTTTTCACTTATTTGAAGGAAAGCCTTCGCTGACCGAACAATGCTCCTGCATGAAAGGGCGTCTCCGACCTTTCTGTTCCTCGTCCAAAGGCGCTTCAGTGGCCCTCATCCCCGCACAACAATCAAACCCTGCCTCCCCGGCCGTTTTGTCGGGGATGTCCATGTCCAACAGCAAGAAAGAAGAGAGGTTGCGCAAAGAAGCGCTGGAATACCACGAGGCTGAACCCCAAGGTAAAATCAAGGTCGTACCGACCAAACCGCACTCCACGGCCCATGAACTCAGTTTGGCCTACTCGCCGGGCGTAGCCTACCCCTGCTTAGAGATTGAAGAGCGTCCTGAGGATGCCTATCGCTACACTTCAAAGGGCAACCTCGTCGCCGTTATTTCCAACGGGACGGCCGTGTTGGGCCTTGGCAACATCGGTGCTTTGGCGAGCAAACCTGTCATGGAAGGCAAGGGTTTGCTTCTGAAAACCTTCGCCGGCATCGATGTGTTTGACATTGAGGTCGACACCGAAGACCCCGAGGAATTCATCAGCACCGTCGTGAACATTTCAAAGACGTTTGGCGGCATCAACCTTGAGGACATCAAGGCGCCTGAATGCTTTGAAATCGAACGCCGAATTGCAGAAGCGACCGACATACCGGTCATGCACGACGACCAACACGGTACAGCCATCATCTCTGCAGCGGCGCTTCTCAATGCTGCCGAACTCCAAGGAAAAGCGCTCAGCGACCTCAAAGTCGTCGTGATTGGTGCTGGAGCGTCGGCCATCGCTTGCGCCAACCACTATGTGGCCGTCGGCGTGGAACAAGCCAACATCACCCTGGTTGACAGCCAAGGAATTGTCACCAAAACCCGTCTCGAAAATGGAGAATTGAACGAATACAAGGCACCCTTTGCTCACGACCGTCCAGCTGGAGAATTGGCCGATGCGCTCAACGGGGCCGATGTCATGCTCGGACTTTCCCGTGGCGGGCTGGTCTCGAAAGAAATGGTGGCCAGCATGGCGGAAAAGCCGATCATTTTCGCTTTGGCCAATCCAACGCCTGAAATCCTCCCCGAAGAAGTGCTCTCGGTGCGCACCGATGCCATCATCGCCACGGGCCGTTCGGATTATGCCAACCAAGTCAACAACGTGCTCGGCTTCCCCTACATCTTCAGAGGAGCACTGGATGTCCGTGCACGAGACATCACGCAGAACATGAAGATGGCAGCGACCAAAGCGCTTGCCGCCTTGGCCAAAGAACCCGTCCCGGACTACATTTCTGCAGCCTACGACGGCGTGGTTATGCAATACGGTCCAGAATACATCATTCCGAAACCCTTCGACCGCCGCGTTCTCATCTGGGAAGCCGCCGCCGTCGCTCAAGCCGCTATCGATGAGGGCGTAGCCGGCGTTTCAGCGAAGGAATTTGATGTCAACCGATACCGCGAGGAACTTGAAGCCCGTTTGGGAGAATCCTATTCCGTGATGCGTCAGATGATCAATCAGGTAAAAGGAAAAGGAAAGCGAATTGTCTTCCCCGAGGGCGATAAAGAGCCGGTTCTACGAGCCGCCGCACAACTTGTTGACCAGAACATTTGCCACCCGATTTTGCTCGGTCCCGTTGACCGCATCGACCGCATGGTGGAAGAACTCGGGTTGAATTTCGATTACGAAGTATACGACCCGCGCTATGACGAGCGAAGAAAAACGGTTTATGCCAACGCTTTCTTCAAGCGAAGGCAGCGAAAGGGAACAACGTGGCCAGATGCGGCACGTTTACTCAAGAGTCGACCTTATTTTGCGGCTCAGATGGTTCATGCCGGAGATGCCGATGGGTTTGTGGGTGGCGTCAGTCGAAATTACGCCGATGTCCTTCGTCCAACTCTGGAATTGATTGGAAAGTCAAAAGACGCTCATTGCGTGATTGGCTGCTACATGATGAACGTCAAAGGTCGGACCATTTTCTTGGCCGATGCCACGGTGAACGTGTACCCTGACAGCCGCACCCTCGCAGAGATTGCGGTTCAGACCGCCAAGGTCGCCCGACGGTTCGGTGTCGTTCCACGGGTGGCCATGCTCTCGTTTTCCAACTTCGGTTCAACTCGGGCTCAACGGTCAGAGCGCATTGAAGAAGCGGTCATCATGGCCCGAACCCTCGACCCGACGTTGATGATCGACGGGCCAATGCAGAGCGATACCGCCCTCAATCCAGCCGTCCAAGAGGCTTACCCGTTCATGAAATTGGTCGGCCCAGCGAACGTGTTGGTTTTGCCAAACCTGGCTTCGGCCAACATTGCTTACAAGTTGCTGGAAGAGCTTGGTGATGCTGAAATGACCGGACCAATCCTTGAAGGAATGGCCCATCCCGTTCAACTCGTCGCTCGCCAAGACGGTGTCCGCCACATCGTGAACATGGCCACCATTTGTACGGCTGACGCTATTCGAAAAGACAACTATTGGGAGACCCTCATCGACGACGAAACGACTTCGTCGTAGCGAAGTACCGGCCGTCGAGGCCGCCAAAGAGCGCCTGTGAAGAAACCGGCACAGAGCCCACCAAACAACAGGTTCACCCA
>DUIU01000108.1:3657-3794 GCA_013330155.1 Candidatus Poseidonia sp.
GTGGTCCACAGCAATTCCGTTCGAACGTTTCTCCAAACATCGGTGTCGTTTGGAACGCGTATGGCTTCGTCCATTCGAATCGGAGTTAAGGCCAAGCGAGCCACGACATTTGGCAACGGAGATCGGAAGAGCGGTTC
>DUIU01000108.1:4121-4281 GCA_013330155.1 Candidatus Poseidonia sp.
GGTTCCGAGGATGGACTGCAATGGCAGCCATCTGTGAAGAGGCAGGGCCGAGAAGTTCGTTTGGCCGGGGGCGTCCATCCATCATGGCTCCACGATGATTCGAGGAAGGGGCGTCGGCCAACCGCTCGGTGAACCCCATGTTGAGTTCGATTTTCTTTTG
>DUIU01000214.1 GCA_013330155.1 Candidatus Poseidonia sp.
AACACAAAGGCCGTTTTCCCATTCAGTCCAAGCATGAAATTCCTCCTTGGGGATTAGGTGTAGTCCGCTACACCTAGCCTTTGAGTGTTGCCTAGAAAATCGTGTCACATCGGCCGAGTTCACGACGGTGACGAAAAGGCCGAAATCAGCCTTCAAAGGTCGGCGAAGACGTCGTCAAACTCGTCATCCTCAACTTCCGAGAAGAGGTCGTCCAATTCAGACAAGTCCAAATCGTCTTCCTCGTCCTCAAATTCGTCCTCCATTTCAACGGGGGGAACGTAGACGGGTTGTGAATTTGCACGTCGTCGAAGCGTACGTGCGAGAGCAATGATGAAGATCAATCCAAACAAGACGGCAGCAGCAATGCTCCCGTACATGACGACGGTGTCCTTGTCAACTTCTTCCAAGCCTCCGCCAAGGCCACCTGCCGAACTGCTCGCCTCGAGTTGGATGGAAATGGTCACCTCGCTCACTGGAGCATCGTTGTCGTTTCCACTTTCGGCTTGGAAGATGACTTGGTAGCGGGCGTCTTCAGCCAAATCCGAGGGGGCTCGAATCACAAGTTCTCTGACGGTCGAAACACCGTCTTCGGCGACATCCTCAGCCACAAATGTGCCACCTGGGAACGAAAAGCCAACCGCCTCCAATTCGGCTGCGTTGGAAAGCGTGACACTGATTTTGTCCTCATCGTTTCCATTGTTTTGGAATTGGAATGAAATCGACACTTCGTCCCCATCTGCCATGGTGCGTGTGCTCTTGTCGGAGATGTCCAAATCGACCATGCCAAAGGTAGCGATGCTAAGGTCACCGCTCACGCTTGCGTTTGAGGACAAAGCCTCGGGCCAGTCAAGCATGCCGACGTTGGTAACGGAGGCGGTGAGCGTGAAGTCATAGGAAAGTTCTGCGGAAAGCCGCTTTTGTCCGGTGAAAGTGACAGTGAAGTCCTCTTCTTCGTCAGGACCGAGGTCGAAGGTGTCTTCTTCCAACATCATGTCGACTTCAATACCGTCCCATTCTTTCTCGACGCTGATGGATTCTTGGAAGGAAGAGGGGTTCTTCACCGTGCAAGTGATTTCGACCACTGGTTCGTTGAGTGGATGGACATCAAGTTCTGGATTTTTATCCTCGCAATCGATCTCAACTCCAGGAGCGGTAGGGGCTTGAGCCGAGGAGGCTGGGAGAAGGCAACAGAGCATCGTCGCTACGACGGCCAACCCCAAAAGGCGCGTGAACTGCATCTCCCTCACGGACACACGTGGTGATTCTCTTTCATCAATGTGATGGGAAGATGTTGTGCAAGTCCTTGGTTCTTGAATTAACTTCACTCTCCGTAGACCAGGTCGGGCAGTTCCTTGTGCGTGTTCCACATCACGGCCTCATCAATTCCCGCATCCAAGAGTTGCTGTGTGCGCTTTGGCACCGTTTTTGGCCCGAGAACCGCACCCGGACGCCGTGGGTCATCCATGTAGTCTGTCTCGAGGAAGAAGCCATTCTTGGCCTCACCATGTGTCTCAAGTAAACGGTCCAAGGCTCCCTTTCCGCACAGCACACTCGGAGTCAGACCGTGGGTGTTGGACGAACGCACATCTGGAGGAGAATAATGCCGGACCAACTTTCGCAAATCCATGCCTTGACGGAGTGCGCGAGCAGCCAAATCCGAGTAGGTATCATCGCTTTCTCCTTCGACATGGAGTTGGAGAGGAAGGCCTTCTTGAGCGGCCAAGTGCATGGTTTCGTCAAGCAATTCGTTGGATAGATTCCACACTTCATCCGAGACTGGCCAGTGGGGCCGACCGACCTCGCCAATGGCGTGGGCTTGACCTTCGTGAACAAAGGCGAGCGCCGCTTCAATGGAATGGCGATAGTTCTCGACGGCACGTTCCTTTCCAGACTCACCCTCGGCCCCGACCCACCGTTCGAACTGATGGGCAAAGGCAGCCGGATGAGGACCCAAGACGACCCTCACGCCAAGGCCAACGTCCTCTCGAACGGATTGAGCCATCGCCACCGTGTCGCGGTAGGCCGCTTGATGACCTTCCAACGTTTCCGGGGGGGCCGAGAAATCTGGGCAATGAACCAACACCACATCGGTGCCACCTGCCCGTTGAAATTGCCTCGCTGCGTCCAAAAACAGCCCTCGACGATTGAGGTGGAAATGGTTGTCCAGAATTGGGCCGTCATAGACCATGGCGTTCCCTCAAATTCGGTCGACGAAAAACCCACGGTCGTTGAACACACCCTTCCAGTACACGGCTGCCATGGCAACCATGTTTGGGTGGCGAGCATCGGCCACAATGCACTTCCCGTTCGGCCAAATTTGGACGGTGAGGCTGTGGCGAGTGTCGGCGAGGGTGGTGCAACCGAGCCGTGCATCAAATTCAGCGGTGCCGGAAGGCAGCGCTGCCGGAATGGCCTCGAGGTTTACCGCTCGGTCAAATTGGAAGGAGACGACGACCGGTCCCATCTCAGCCACGAGTCCGCTGTCGTCCATGCCCATGCGCAAGAGGAGCTCTTTGGCAGCAGCGCGAGCCGCTTCAACACGATGAGTGCCGTGTACGACGATGCGTCCTTCTTCATCCACCACCAAGGTCGCACGTGGCCGCTCCATGGCCTTGATGACAACACCGCTGTTGCGCTGGCCACCAACCTCTGAAACAACTCGGTCGTGGTCGAGGGGAGTCGGACAAACAAAGCGAACAAGCTGGTTCTCGACGCGAACATCCATTGAACCGCCTGCCACGTCACTCCTCCTCCATGTGGGTGGAGTCGGTCGCTGTTGATGAAATCTCCTCCGGGTTGGAATTCGCTTCCAAGGCAGAGACAAGCGCGGAAACATGGGGCCGGTGAACCACCAAAAGCAAGGTAGCCTCCTTTCCTTCACTCTTGCGCAAGGACGCCAGGGCTCCCCGAATTCGTGAAGCATATCTCGCATCCCGACGTTCAGCCAGTGCGGGTGTGCTCAGCCACTCGGAGAGTTCCCACCACGCAGCGGCCAAAACCCCTGCTGTGGAATAGTCAACCGATTGGCCCTTCGGTGGCGGATGGGCATCAAACAAGTGCCGTTTGACGCTTTTTTTCCATCGTTTTCCGACCCGAATCATTCCGAGTAATTTTTTCCAATGAGAAACCGCTCTTGCTTCTTGCGTCAGGTAGTCGCCCCAGTCCTCATCGTCGGCCAGTGGTTCAATGAAGAAGACGGGGCGGTTATGGCGGTCTGCATTTCGTTGGAGGCGTCGTGGTTCAGGGTCTGGAAAACGACCCCCTTGGAGGTCCTCAAGGGTTGAAAGACCCTCAACATATTTCGCAAAGGCTCCACCTGAAAGAAGTGCATGCGTGAGGTTCACGCCGTAGGATTCAGCCTCATCGAGTTCTTCCTGAACCCAGAGGTCCACCACATCAGGTGATTCGAGAAGCGCCAGTCCATGCCAGGTTGCTCGCGGCCGCATGGCGTTGGGATAGACCACGGTGGGCATGGTCCCGTGAACGATCACCGAACCTCCGTTTGGGTCCTCCCAGACCACATCGTTCCACGGCTGTGGAGGCATGGAACAGCCTCACTGATTGTCAACCCAATCACGAAGCGATTCGATGTTCCAACCTTGGTCAAAGTAGCCTTGGATTTCCTCTTGGGTCCATTGAGGGAACTCCTGCATGGCACGGGCCATCTCGGGGTCAACGTCCGAAGGGATTTGAGCCAAAACCTTGGATTCACCATAGCCACCGTCGTCGTCCTCATCCTCATACTCATCGTCAAGCATGGACGTTCCCCCTCCACGGCGAGCAAGAACAAGGACCAGGGTACCGAGTACCCCAATGACCACGACCAAAATAACCACGATGAGCAAGAGATTTGAGGAGTCTTCCTCGGCCTCCACTTTCACGTTGAACACGTCGGCCCATTCGCCTTGGGAACCGTCGTAAATGGTCGTGCTGGAGCCATTCAAGCTGATGGTGTAGTACATTCCTGTGGTTTGGGTTGCGAACGGTGCGAGGGTCACTTCGACCCAATCGCTGACCTCTTGAATTCCAAGTTCTGGAGTTGAGATGGTGTCTTCAACCACGGGCGTTCCAGAATCGGTTATCGACTTGATGACCAGATCGGCAACACCGGCCATGGAGCCCGTGTTCTTGACCTTGATTCGGAGTTTCATGCTCTCGCCAACTCGCGGGTCGTCGCTCAACAGGACATCTTGAATCTCGAACGTGGCCTTTTCCTCAATGAACGTGTATTCCGACTTGTGCTGGGCTTGTCCGGAGAAGATGGACAGCACGCTGCCGTCTTCTTGTGGACCTCCGCCCAAGCGGATTGTGGAACCGGCAGAGTCTGCACCTGAGAGCCAGAACACCAAAGTGGGCTGATTGGCTTCGTTCACCTCAGCATCAAAGACCCGAGGCTCGTTGTCCGAAAGCGGCCAAAGGTCGAGACAGGAGGCCGTTGCAAGATAACCGCCGCTGAGTGTGCTCAGCGAGAGGGTTGCAGAGGACGGTTCAAAGCCAAAGTACTCAGCGTATTCGGACCAAGGCGTGTAATCAATGGTGTTGCTGTAGAACATCCAGTTGACTTGCAAATCGCCGGGGAACAAAGCTTCCTGTTCCTTGATTTGAGCTTGTATGTCAACGCAGTGATAGTTGGCGGTTGACAGCGTGTTGGCGATGATTCGGCCGTCGGCACCAGCAGGCAACGCACCTTTCTCGGCGAGCCATGTGTTGGGCAACACCTCGGGGGGTGTTCGGTCAACCTTGAGGGTGAACTCACCGCAACCGTACGAAGTGGAGGTGGCACAAAGAGCCGCTGTGAGGTCTTCTGCCCCGGCGGGGAGGTTGATCAGCTGGTAGGTGTAGGTGTATTCGTTGGTGAACACCGGTGCGGTGATGTTGATGTCAAACACGCCACCGGTGAAGGTGTGGGTGACGACTTCTCCTGGGGTGGAGATGTATCCTTTGTTGAAGTCTTCAGCAGCATTCTGGCGCGTTATCTCCATGGTCAACTCAACTTCAGGGTTGATGTAGACGCTGTCAAAGATACCCTGTTTGAATGCGAATTGTCCGGTGAACTGCACGATGTCACCTGCGAAGATGAACCCTTCACGAACATCGCTGGTAAACGGCTCGCTGGCATCTTCAAACATCGGCGTAACCATGAGGTTGTTTGCCTCGTCCGTACGGAAGTCAAGTTGGAAGATGTCGCTGTATTGCCAAATCTGGATGTAGCGGCCAGGCACACCGGAGAGCATCGTATAGAGCGGGTTGTCAAGATCCTGCATCTGAAGTTTGGGTTCGATGTCTTTTCCGTCCATGCCGACAATACCCCAATCGATTCGAATCGGGATGTCGAGGATGAAGTCCGATTCGAACGGGTCGATGAGCGCCGTATTGTCCATGGTCAACATGCTGGGAGCGGTGTCGCCGTCGTAGACGATATCGATGTGCGGGCTGTCGGTCCAAGCGGTTTGGTTTCGAGGGAAGTACCAAACCGTCATGTCATCAGCGGTCTTGTCGAGGTTCACTTGGAAGAAATCCACGTCTCGCCATCCGTTGTCATCGCTGGCCTCGAGAATGAGGTGGTAGGTGTTTCCAGCGTACATGGTTTGGTTCCAGGTGCCGTCCCATTGCATCTCATTGGAATTGAGGAAACCGTTGCCCTTCGAATCTTCGATGAAGAAGTTCCGAATCACGGGTGTTTTCGACGACATCGAAACGTAGGTGACCTGGTCGTTGTCGAAACCGGGTCCACCGCCATCGATGGGATTGCCGGCGAGGTCGTAGCCTTCAACCCACAAGGAGACCTTGCCTTCGAGACCTTCGTTGGCCAAGTCGTTGTAGTTCCCCGAGTAGTTGGCTGTAGGTGCTTCACCGTCGCCGTTGAGCGTGAGGGTGATGTATTCGTCTGCATCGGGCAGACCGTCGCTGTTGGCATCGTGGTCGTTCTCAACCCAAAGGTGAAGGTCAAGGGTTGCGGGCGGATTGGGAAGGTCTTGGCTGGACATGCGGATCTGCTGGTTGGCCTGAGGAACCACCCACGTGTCGTCGAGCAATGTTCGCCAGTTTGAATCAACGTTAGAATCTGTACCCGGGCTCAGCACTTGAAGGTCGAGGAGGTTTGGCTCGTAGGTGTCGATGGTGATGTCGAAGGGAATAGCGCACGTATCATCGGGGTTGTACATGGATGGTGGGCAGAGGAGGTCTCCGCCCTCATAGCCACGGGCGGCAAAGCGGTAGGTCTCGCTGCCTGCAGCTGCACCAAGGTCAACGTTCCAGTTGAAGTCTCCACCGATCACGCCTGAGCGGTTCGCCACTTCTTCCCATTCGATGGTTATGTTTCCATCCGTGGAGTTGACGTGCTTCAATTCAAGGACGAGGAAATACGAACTGGGGTCGGGAGCCTCGTTCAAATCCTCCAAACGAATTTGTCCAATGAGGTTGATGTCTTGGCCCGATTCAGCCCCGGTCAAAGCCTGCGGGGAACCAATGCTGTTTTGCAGTTCGAAGGAGGTAATCCCTGCATCGTTTTCAACGGCGTTGCCCATGCTTGGCTCAAGCAAGACCGCATCAGGCAAACCGTTGACTCCGCTCGTGGTGGTCAAACCTGCGTACATACGAACAGCGGGCGTATCGTCCCAAGTGGGGTTCACGCGGAAGTGCCAGGTGATTTCCTTCCCGTTGGCAATATCGGCGACGGAAGAGGTGGATTCGAGTTGAACGTGATCGTGTTCATCGCTGGCTTCGCTGAACGACATGAACTCGCTCCAGGAGAACTTGATGTAGCCTGATTCTGATTCAAACGTGAGCCACGCTTCGGAAAGCGAACCTCCAGTCGCAGGGTCCACCGCGTGCGTGGTGACCACTTCGTAGATGTCGCCGTTGGGGTAGAGGCCAACGGGGTTGTCGGTCAAGGAGAGCGTATTGCTGTAGCCTGTGCTTGATGAAACACTCAGGTCGCTCAAGGTCACGCCGCCACCGGTGTCGGAATAGACCGCAACAGGGACGCTGGCGGTTGCACCGCCAGTCCACAAGGCGATTCCTTGATTCAATTCAATGTCCAAACCATCGCCCGAGTTGAGCACGGTGGAGTAGTTGTAAACAATGTCCAAATCAACGAGATTAAGGGACGTGCCGGAAGAAGCGTTCGGCGAGTCAACCATGTAACGGAACATAACCCAATAGCGCCCAAATTCATCTTGATGTGTTCCTGCAACTGAGGGGTTGGTGAGCAGGCTGTTCAATGCCCCTTTGAAGTCAATGGGTTGCGAAAGCATTTCTTGAACAAGCCAGGTGCTGTTGGGCATGTCACCCAGAACAACCGATTGGGAACCTGCCATCAGCGAGAGTTCGAATCCTTCGGTGACATCGTTGTTTGAGCGGATGGAAATTTGGTCCATTCCGAAATCGGCTGAGGAAACCTCAGCACCTTCCGGGAGCATGAAGAAGCCGCCAGTTGCTTGTCCGCTGACCCCGAGGGTGAGGGAGGCGTCGTCCGCTGCGTAGTTGATGTTGTCAACCGTGCCCGAAACGAAGGTTGTTTGTCGGCCGAACATGTCAAATGCCGGTTCGATGAATCCATAGTCGACGTCACCATCGTCTGCGACATCAATGCGTAGATGACTTGCATGGTGGCCGAATTCAAGGTCAAACCACATGCCACCCACATCGCAAGGGCCCTGGTAGGAGAGCACGGAATTAAATCCGAACAGAGGGGCGTCGAACGTGGTTTTCACACCGTCTTGTAGGGCGACGCTGGTCGAAAGGCCAGTTGGCGTGATTTCAATGGAAGGCGACTCGGTGCAGTCATCCTGAATCATGGGGGTAACCGCGGTGATGGGATAGCTGAACTTGCTGCGTTCCAACGTTGGACTGTAAGCATCTCGCTTGAGGTGGGGTGTGTAAATCATAGGTTCACCACCGCCCAGTGTTGTCCAAATACCGTTATCGATTTGCTGAGGTCCCATGGCCGTGACATTGAATCCCGTTCCAACGCGGGAACCGATGCTAAAACCGTGGAAGGTTGGTGTGGAAAGTCGGTCGGGTCCAGAATCAAAATTGAATTTGAGGTTCACGGCCCGGTAGTCTGCCGTATCGATGTTCCAAAGTTCAATGATGTCCCCTGAGAGGCCGGTCATCATGGACCCGTCCTTGCCCACAACCGGGTTGTTGTTGGTGTCGAGGACATCGACCGTGAGGGTTGCAGTAAGGGAGGTCTCTGCCTCCAAAGCGAGAATGCCGTATCCATTCGGATGGTTCTCACCGCCGAGTGTGGAGGGCGTCATGCCTCGGACCGTCATACTGGCCGTCTGAGGAAGAAGGTCGCCGAGACGGAAGTTGTCAACGTACCAACCTGACATGTTGTCGTCGATGTTGAGAGCAGGTCGGGCGGTGTGGTCCATAACGAAGCGGATTTGCACGTATTGGTCGATGTAATCGTTCAGGTCAACGGCAATGTTGGCCCATCCCGTCGGGTTTTGAGCCGTGGTCGAGGAACCGGCCAGACCCCAGTGCCAAGGTTGGCTGCCGTTTCGCAAGCCTGCACAGCCGCTGGAAATCTTTCCATCCCATTGCGAGCCTTGTGCGCCGCCGCCACCTTGAGCATAGTTGGTGCCCATCGTCAACCCTGTGCTGGCTTGTTGATTGATCGAGATGAAATCAAACCCGGAGTTGTCGGGTGGGAAGCCAGGGTTGGGGGAAGAACGAATTTCAAGGTAAGCGCAGTCCGAAAACCGCTTGCTGTTGGGTTGGGAACCGGTGGAGGTTTCGAGGTTGTGCCATGAGTCGAAGTAGGCCGTTTTGTCCTTCAACAAGGGGTCAACAAAGAGCTCCGAACTGGTCATTGAAACGATGAAAGGCAAGTAAGAAGCGGGGTTGTTACCATCGTCGTTGTCATCGGTGTAATTGGTGTCTGCAAGGTTGGTGCCCCAGCATTCTTGGCCGGAGGAACAGCCCGCTGGCACGTCGGTTGCGGAAAGGGAACCGTGTTCCCATCCAATGCCGCTGGAAGGCATGAGGCCTGGGTCGGTGGAATCGCTAAATCCGGCCATCGTTCCTTCAAAATCAGTGAGGAAGCCTTCAGCCGCCAAGGAAACAGGAGTGGCTTGGCTTCCTTCTTCATAATTGAACAAAGATGAGTCGGTAAAATTGGTGAACTCGTTGTTGTAATCGGGGTTCCATACTCGTTCACCAGAACCATAACCAACGTCGATTTCTGTATCAACTCGAGAGTGAGCACCGTGTTCAGCCATGTTGGTGGAGACGGTCATGGACGCTCCAGTAACCGTTTCTCCATCGGGAAGATGAATGGCTCCATCGACCAGGTTTTGGAGGTCGTTGCCATCTCGTATCTCGATATCAACGCTCGTGCTCCCGTCGCCAAACGTGGTCACATTGGCTGAGGCAAACGGGGCGAGAAGCATCAACAGCATCAAGAAAATTGGCTTCGTTTTCGGGTGTGTTTCCTTTGACATGGTGTCACCTGCACCTTCGCGAGGGTTTGACCCCCTAAAATCTCGTCGCTTACTGGACTCGGTGCCTTATTCGCTTGGTTGCCCCCCATGCTGTGAACATGAGTTATGAGGGTGAACTGCTTGGAGGCACCATGGAGCCATATTCAACGGAACCTGTGACCCTCATCGAAGAGGTCTTTCCGCAAGACACCAATGCCTACAACACCCTGTTTGGCGGACGACTGCTCTCCTTGATGGACAAAGCCGGGGGCATTGCCTGTGCAAAATTTGCCCATCGCGAGTTCGTCACCATCTCCATCGACACGCTCACCTTCATTGCTCCAGCCCGTCAAGGCGATCTCCTGGAAGTGTCGGGCCAAGTGGTCTACACCAGCAGCCATACGGCCTGCACCAAAGTCACCGCCTATACCATGAGCAAAGCCACATGGGAAAAGAGCATCATTTGCGAAGGTTACTTTTTCTTCGTGGCCATCGATTCGATGATGCGACCCATCCCGGTCCCTCAATTCACGCCCGAAAGCGACGAGGAGCACGTTGAATGGGAAAAGGCCAAAACCATTCGAGACAACATGCTTGCTCAAAAGGCAAAACGAGAAGCCTGAGCACCCATTGCTTCTTCAAGCGACGCCAACTCGCCCGTGCATGGTCGTCTTGAACATCGCCGTCATCGGTTCGGATGAACTCGCCCGAAGCATTGCGAAAGCGGCTGACCAACGCGACGTTCATACCTATGTAAACAAAGAAAACGGCCCCGATGGTGCTCGTATTCTTTCGCTGATTCGTCCGGCCAAATACCCCGAACGCTTGCCACCTTTCCTCAACGCTCTCTCCACGTCTCAAGCAGGCATCATTGAGGTCTCAGCTGTCGATGCCACCCTTGGCGAAGCCTTGGTGGCGTTTGCGAGTGCCGGGATTCGCCGAGGCCTCGCTGTGATCAATCCCCCTGCAGGAGAATGGGTTGATGAGGACCAAGTGAAAATGTTGTTCAAACAAGCCGGTTTGGCGGATTGGACCTTTGAGTCCAACGATGGAACCCATCTCAGGGAACGCATGTACGCCCTAATGGATGACATCCAACACGTGCTTGAGGCCAATGCAGAAGCCCCATTGGTACTTCCAGTGGACCAGTATTTCAACGTGAAAGGGATTGGCTTGGTCGCCATCGGTTATGTGCAATCTGGAAAAGTCAAGGTTCACGACGAAGTGCTTTTGTTACCGGCCGATGGCACGGGCAACGCAAAATCGCTTCAAGTAATGGACGACGATGTGGAAGTCGCCACCGCCGGTGACCGCGTTGGGCTTGCACTCCGCAACGCCAAGGAAGACCATTTGACGGGCAGCACCATCATCGTTCATCCGCCCGTTGAAGACAAACGCGCCAATGTATCCATACCACTTGCCGTGGAGCAGCACGCTCGTTCTTCAGTCAAGTTGACCACCTCTCCATTCCAAAAGCGCGTGCTCGCAGCAGGCGATGTCATTCACGCCAGCGTTGACCTTCAGTTTGTTGTGGGCCGTGTGACCGAAGCCAAGGAAGGAAATTTAGTGGTTGATTGGGACCAACCATTGTTCATTCGCAAGGAGAACCCTCCGTCAGTGCTCATCGCTCAATTGGACTCAAAACCACGCATCATGGGCTCCGCTGTCGTCGGCCTCCTCGACGGTTGACGGCGAAGTGTATGGTCAAGGAATTTACACGGGTGAACCCTAACCACCAGCGGTGGTTTGATAACCCCGTACGGCCGGCTCGGATTTGGGATGCGCGACATTGGACAGGAGACTGTACCAACCAGCGAGGCGGACAAGGAACTTTTCCTTGGTCTCCGGTTGGCAGAGCCTTCAGAACGGGTAAAAATCACCTTGGATGAGCGGATGCTGAGCATTGAAGGAAAGAAAAACGCCACAGTGGACATGCGACTCCAGGCCATCAGCACCATGAAGCACCATTCCACCAATCTGATCCCGGTTTGGTTGGTCATTCTCGGCCTGGCTTTGATGTGGATTGGATACCGAATCATGGTTCCCCCCACCTATCGATTCACCTCAATGGGAGTAGGAGGCGCCATCGTCATGGCTCGCCTCCTGACCAAGAAGCCGACGTTGACCATCCATGCATCATCGGGAGATTCGCATGTGCTCTACGGAAACGAGCGCCTTCTCAACCGCTTGAGTTTCATGTTCCAGCACCTTGCGAACAACAACACATTGGCCGAAGTCAGAATCAAGTTGAAGGCCATCGAAAACGATTACAACAGGGCGTGGGAGGACGAAGACATAAGCCCGGCCCCCATCCTACCAAATTTGCTTCAAGTTCCTAACGCCGTTGACCGGTTCCTCGCTGAGGACAGCATTGTGCTCGAAGGGCAAACGGCCATCGAACCCGAACCGGATTGGACACCAACCCATGAACCCGAACCGGTGGCGACGCCCTCTGTGCTCGGATTCATACCGAGTTTTCAACCGGTTCTTTCGGCACCTCAACCCACAACCTATCCCCCCGACCATCGTCCAGCGCCACTTCAACACCCCGTCCTTATTCCTCAACCAACGCCTCCGATGTACCAGGGGATGGCCCATCAAGAGACCCCTGCGTTCTTGCCATCGTTTGTCAGCCAGGATGGCGTCCACATCCCCGGATTTCAAACGGATACGGTCGAAGAGGAGGAACTGGACGTATTGGCACTTGACGCTGAGTTGATAGAAGCGATCGATGCCGTGGTTGAAGTTGAACCTGAACAAGAGCCAGTCCCCCATCCTCCGAGCAATCCTCCACGAACCACCATGCTCAAGCCAAGGGAGCCAACCTCAATTGAGAAATCCCCCTTCCGGCCACGAAGGACGGACCGACTGGTTGCCCGTGAGCGACGATCCACAAGCATGCTCAACCGAATTCGTGAAACCTCCTCGGGGTTGCTTGAACGAGCGTCCCAACTTGGTCGACCACGCCCCTATGCCACGACGGAAACCTCAGGGTCGCTCCGTGAGCAGGCTGCAGCCTCTTCTCCTTCGCCCAGCCAGCACGTCATGGAGTCGCTCTCACAGGACAAAGGTGGCGTGATGTCCCCTGAAGAAGCCGCTCGACTCAGAGAACGAGAAGCCTTGCTTCTGGCCACTGCAAATGAACTGAGCCAATCTGAAGAAGGTCGGCTTGAAACAATGTCGTTCAGCGACCTCCGCTCAAGTGCGCCAAATGAAGAGCATGTCCACCTTCCACGATTGGACGACGATTGAGTCAGTGGCCTAGCATGCTCCGATAGGAGGCGAGGCGTTGATTGAAACGGTCGGCCTCAAGACGACGAAGCGCTTCAGTACCAAAGGCCTCGAGAGTGAAACTTGCCATAACCGTCGCCACCATGAGGCCACTTCGTAATTCGTCCAAAGTCAGCGACTCCACTCCGCCGGAAAGATGAGCTGCGAGCGCACCTGCAAAGGTGTCGCCACAACCGGTCGGGTCCACAACATCGGCCGTAGGAACGGCAGGCAGTGCCAAGAGCTCCCCCTCGTGAAGGGCGACGACTCCGTGTTCACCTCGCTTGACGATCAACGTTGAGGTCCGGGTACGCTCAGCCAAATCATGCATGGCCCGGATGAGGTTATCATCGCCTGAAAGCATACGTGCTTCACCATCGTTGATGATGACCAAATCTGACGCCGTCATCACCTCGAGCAGCGAGGTTTTGGCAATGTTGATCCAAAGGTTCATCGAATCCAGCATCGTTAACCTTGCAGGCGTGGTTTGTTCAATGACGATGCGTTGAATTTCGGGGTGAAGATTAGCGCAAAACAACACCGATGGTTGCTTCCAATGGTCGGGAACAGCCGGCTGGAAATGTTCGAAAACGTTGAGATGCGTCGCATGCGTTTCCGCTTCAGCCATGGCCCCATGGTAGGACCCCTCCCAACGAAAGGTCTCCCCGGGCGCCACTTCTAAACCGTCAAGATTGATACCGGCCGATGAGAGAATGTTTCGGTCCTCGGTGGCAAAATCTTCGCCAACCACACCAACAAGTCCCGTAGAAGGTTGTTCATTCAAGGTCTGAACAAATTGGCACGACAACCCTCCATACGTGGCCGAACCCCCCAAAGCCCGCTCCACAGAGCCGGCAGGAGATTCAACCGAATCGTAAGCAATGCTACCAACAATGAGTACGCTCATACCATCTCCCCCCTTCATCCAAGAAGTTCTTGGTGCATGTCGATGTATTGAATGGTGATGTCACCGTTGTTGAAATCCTCTTCATCCATGATGCGGCGATGGAGCGGAATCAGGTGCTCAACGCCGGTGATCATGGTCTCGTCCAACGCCGTTTTCATGCGTCGAACAGCGTCTTCACGGTTGTGGCCCCAAACGAGTAATTTGGCTAGCAGCGAGTCGAAACAACCCGGCATTTCGTAGCCAGGGTGGGCATGTGTGTCACATCGAATTCCAAACCCACTTGGGAAATGGCACTCCCACAACCGACCCGGACTGGGGACAAACTCACGAGGGTCTTCGGCGTTGAGGCGGCACTGGATGGCGTGGCCTCGCCAGGCGATGTCCTCCTGTTTGAGGGGCAAGGCTTCCCCTTGAGCGACACGAATTCCCAACTCGACGAGGTTGTATCCAGTGATGAGTTCAGTTACGGTGTGTTCGACTTGGACCCGAGGATTGACCTCAAGGAAGTAGAAGTCGCCGTTGGCGTCTCGAAGGAATTCAAAGGTAGCTAGGCCCTTGTAGCCCACGGACTCTGCGCCTTTGCAGACCAAGTCGCCGATTTCAGCTCGCTTCTCATCGGTCAACCAAGGGCCTTCTTCAACCAACTTTTGATGGCGTCGTTGGATGGAACAGAAGCGTTCTCCAAAGTGAATGGCCTTTTTCCCATCACCCAAGACTTGGAATTCAACGTGTTGCGCACCTTGTATGTACTTCTCCACGAAGACCCGTTCATCACCAAACGCCGATTTAGCACGGGACTGGCAGAGTTTGAGGGCACTTTCGAACTCATCGGCTTTCTGGACGATCTGCATGCCGATGCCACCGCCTCCAGCAGCGGCTTTGATGATGACTGGATAACCGATTTCGTCGGCAAGCGAACTGGCCACCTCGGCGCTTGAAATGGGTTCAGAGGAGCCTTTGGCTGTTGGTAGGCCGGCTGCTTCCATGGCGGCTCGGGCTTCGATTTTATCGCCGAGGAGCGTGATGACGCCGGACGCAGGTCCGATGAAGGTGATCCCTTCCTCTTCGAGCCGGGCGACAAAGGCGGCGTTCTCGGCGAGGAAACCGTATCCAGGGTGGACGGCATCGCATTCCAATTCTTTGGCCGCTTGAACCACCGCTTCAATGTCAAGGTAGGAATCAAGCGGGTTGGTGCGGTAGTTCGGATACGCGATGTCGGCCATCTGAACGGGCAAGGAGAGGCGGTCCTCTCGACCATGAATGATGGCGGCTTCGATGCCCATGTCTCGAAGGGTGCGGAGGATGCGCAGGGCGATTTCACCACGGTTTGCAATCAGGACGCGCTTGAATCCCATAGCCTACGGGCAACCGAAGCAATCTATGAGCAAAGCGGTGCGATAACACGACAAAACGATATTCCTACAGAACCATCTCATGAGCGGGCGAATACGGTGAAATCACGACATAAACACGCTCGTTCTTTACATAAACATACATATTTTTTGTTTTACCCGCCGAACATTGATATCAAGACACGCCCATGGCTATGCATGAGCGGAAGGACGTTGACGGGAACCGAGGTCATTGAGGCCCTCGCTGGAAAAGACCTCAATCAGGATGGACAAATCATCAATTTGATTGTCTGTGGTAACTCAAAATTTTACGATTACAGCTTCTTCGAAGACGAGATGAACACGTGGTGCAAATACAACGGATTCCCAGATGTTGTTCTTCTTGGCGGAGCCAGTGGAGTGGACTACCTTGCTGAACGTTGGGCGGACAACCAAAATATCCCCGTTGCCGTGTTTCGTGAAGCTTGGACCCAGCCTCGGCCGAATCAAGCCGAGGATTCTGGACGCCCCGAGGCCGTGGCTGATTTGGGAGAACGCATGATGCGCCATGCCACCCATATGCTGGCGTTTCCTGGCCCTCAATCGGTGTGGACCAAACACATGATGGACATGGCCGGTGATGCAAGCATCCCGGTCGTGAGCGTCCCACTTCCGATGACGTGATCAGTACACGTCTCGGAGGTAACGCTTCTCTTCCCTCATCATCGTCTTTTCGATGAAGTGCGTAGCGTCGTCCTCGGACATGCCACCGTGGTCGATGGCGATTTGAATCAAGGCTCGATGAACGTCTTTGGCCATGTA
>DUIU01000070.1:0-2819 GCA_013330155.1 Candidatus Poseidonia sp.
GCAGGCATGTCGGAGAGTTCGGCTCGGTGAGGAACCTCAACGGCTTCGAGACGAACGTCTGGAGAGAGAGAATGGAGGCGCCCTGCCGCCGTCGGAACAGCCGAGAACACACCTTGTTCGACCATCAGTGACCATTGCGGAGTCTGTTCAATGAGGGAGAGCATGGACGTGGAGGCATAGAGTTGGATTCCTCTTGCATTCAGGGTTTCTCGACCGAAGAGCCCCAACCCGTCAACGTGGCCGAAATGTGCATGCGTCAGGATCACAGAATCAAGTGGGGGGTGCTCCCAAATGTTCAGCTGATCCCCCAGCGCTCGGGTCGCTTCAATGAGGTGCCCCCGGCCGGCCTCATCGGTGATGCCGAGGCTGACTGGGTGGCGAATGTCTTCGGGGCCCAAGGTGCTGCAGCACGAGCGTTGGCAGCCCGGTTGAGGGCGACCTCCATCTTGCGCCGTTCCAAGGAGGGTAACCTTCGCCATGGAGCGACGAAGACGGTTCACAACATGAGGACTTTCACGCGAAGGTCTCAAACATCACCACAGAACCCGTTGCTGTGAGGGAACCCTTTGCCAGCACCGTCCAAAGTGGAATTCCCCGGCCAAAAAAAGACACGTGCGAGGATGCGCGGGACAAAACAGGCCAACGAAGCGACGGCGAAAAAACTGGCACGAGAACTGGGGCAATTCAGAGAGAACCCTCGAAGCCATCTTCCTGCGATGGAATTCTCGGGAAAACTTCGATGGGGCCGAACTGACCCGGTCACCAAGACCTTGTCGGAACTTGAAAAAATTATCAAGAAAAAGGACGACCTCAAGTGGTTGTCCAAGCGCATGATGTCCAAGCGAGGCGATGATGTCGCCAAGGCCTTTGCTGGCTCCCTACACGCCGCCCACGATGAGCAATTCACCATGGTAGGCCAGTTCAAATCGGGCTCCTTTGGTTCCGGGTCCTATGTTCGACGCGGAGACGGTAAGCCGGGTTATCTCGCTGGAATTCAAAATTATGCCAACCTGACGTTGCGCATGCTCCCGTGGGAAGACCACGCCAAGCGCGGCATGCACTTTTTCAGTTGGGAAGGCGGTTTTGTCTGCACTGGACCCGACCCCAACCCTCCGAAGGACTGGCTTGCAGACGTGTTGAAGCGTTCTCGGTTTGACTTGGAGCACAACGAAATTGACGGGCATCAAGTATGGACAACCAAAGGGCTCGAGGCGGAGGATTTGATGAACGGTGCCCCTTCCTCCACCGGGCATGTAGCGTTCCGTTTCCACAACGGTTCTGTGATCGGTTTGGGCCTCGATGCCTTGCAAACCTTCTCGAAAAAAGATAGCCCCTTTGTTCACCATTTGGCACTCTCCATGCTCCCTCCCTTGCTTCCGAGCATCCTCTCAATGGATGCCGTTTGGAAGCCGGAAGGGTGGCCAGAAGACCGTGACCTCCCGGAAGCGAGCGTGGAAGGCATGAACAAAGTCATCGACGCATGGCAAGGCTTGAGCATGAACGAAGGCATTGTCGCGTCGGCGATAAAACAGACCGTGATGGAAGGCATCGAAGACGGAGTGCTGATTGGCGAAACCTGGCTTGACGGGGCTGAAACCGAAGCGTTGGAAGCAGCGCTCGAAGATTCCAGTGGCTCCACTGAAGAACGGTTGTTGGCAGCGGAGATTCTCCGTTTGGCCATCGCCGAACCCCACGAAGATTCCATCGGCCTCCGGATTGAAGCCAAAGGAAGTCCTGAACAACGTGAGGAACGGTGCCTTCGAATCATGCCATCCGCCGCTTGCGGCGACATTCTGTCCGCCTTCTGGACGACCCATGGGTGGGAGGCATTGGAAGTATTGGGCCTCGAAGGCGAGGATGCAAAGACGATTTGGGAACAACAGCGAGACGCCCCCAAACCGTTCGGGAAATTCCTCAAGGGACTTGACAAAGCCAAGGCTCTTGCCCAACAAAAATCACGCTTCCCGCCGTGTGAAGAGGCAGGGGTCGCATCAAGAATGATTCACGACTACATCGTTGCTGGACTCACGCAAGGCATGGGCTCCGTTGAACGCAAAGCAACGGCTCGCCACGCTTCCATCGACGAAGCGGCCGCATCGTGGGCCTGGCTGGTGGCCGTTGGCCGCTCGGGTGGCCAAGAGTGGCATTTCGAGGCCAACGCTAGAGATCGCGGTGGCGTTTGGGCCGTGCCCACCGGTGTGCTTTGGGCGCTCGGAAAGCAGTTGCTTGAGGCTGAGAGTGACGATTTAGATGACCTCCAAAGCGAATGGAACGAGACCTTTGAAACGCTCAAAACCACCACGGGTCATTCGTGAATGGTGAAGTTTCACTCAACGCTTTACCGGAAAGAGGGCGGGGCAGGGAATGTCGCCTCTCCGAAATTACAACGAAGCGAGGGCGCCCTCAATGTCGGACCAAAGGTCCTCTGCGTCTTCGATACCAACGCTCAATCGTACAAAGCCAGGAACGACTCCCGCTTCCACACGGACGTCTTCAGGAACAAACATGTGACTTGAGTTGAACGGGCACTCAATGAGAGATTCTACCCCACCGAGACTGGTCGCTTCGTAGATGAGGTTGAGTTTTCGCATGAACTTCAAGGCCGCTTCATCGCCGCCCTTGACCACAAAAGCAATCATGCCTGAACCGTGGGGGAGAATGCGTTGTCCAACTTCGTAATCGGGATGGCTTTCAAGCTGGGAGTGGTATACTCGCTCAATTGCATCATGCTGTTCGAGGCGTGTTGCAAGCGTGAATGCGTTCTCGCAAATTCGTGGCATTCGAACATCCAGGGTTCGCATACCGCGCTCAAGCAAATA
>DUIU01000070.1:3178-3438 GCA_013330155.1 Candidatus Poseidonia sp.
GCAATGTGTTCCTTTGACCCCACCACGGCTCCGCCGAGGATGTCGGAGTGACCGCCGAGGTATTTGGTCGTGGAATGAATGACCAAATCGACGCCCATGGTCAAGGGTTTACACCCCCATGGGGAGGCGAAGGTGTTGTCGATGATGAGGAGCAGATTGTGGCGTTTGGCTACTTCAGCCATGGCCTCAATATCACAGATCTTCAAGACGGGGTTGGTCAACGTCTCAATGTAGAGAATTTTCGTGTTGGGTTGAATGGC
>DUIU01000213.1:0-5487 GCA_013330155.1 Candidatus Poseidonia sp.
CCACGTCCACCTCCATGCTGGTTCACTTCCATTCCGCATCACATCATGGACGGTCATGGCCCCATGGCAGTTCAAAGGTCGGCCGCCGAGGCTCCAACTCAACGCTGAAGAAAAGATGCAAACCCAAGTTGAATTCAGAGACCAATATACCGAGGATTGCCACATCGAAGTCGCGATTGAAATTGAGGACTTTGGGGCGTGGAAACAGCACCTCTGGTTGCGTGCTCCAAGCGATGTTTCATCGAAAGAATTCGCCAAGGAAGAGGAGTGAAGGCTTGAAAACCTGTCCACCTTTCCAAGATACGATGAACTTGGACGCTACCGACCGTGCGTTGTTGTTGCTTCTTAGCGAAGACGCGCGCGTCAGCCATCGCTCGCTCGCTCGAACCCTTGGTATCGCACAAGGTACGGTTACGAATCGGGTGCGACGATTGGAACAAGAGGGTGTCATCGAAGGTTACCGTGTCGCGTTGAACCCAACCAAATTGGGGTGGTCAATGACCATCATGGCAGGACTTCGGATTCAGAAAGGACGGATGATCGACGTACAACAGAAGATTTCTGCTGACCCGCGAGTGTTTGCTGTGTACGACGTCACGGGGGACTGGGATTCCATTGTTCTCGCTCGTGTTCGGGACCGGGCCGACCTTGACAACTTGACGAAGACCGTTTTTACACTGGATGGCGTCTCACGCTCCTACACGCATGTTGTGCTCAACACCGTCAAGGAACAAGCCTTTCCAGCACCAGATGTTGAACGCTGATTCAATCATCGTACATATCCACCAGTGGACCGAGAACGTCCACCAGCCCCGAGAGCCCCTCAACCACCCGAGTTTCAGGCTTAAGGCACCGCATCAATACCGAGCGGAGTTGCTCATCAAACCCGACATCAAGCGATTCAAGATTCCGCCGGATGTTGGACTGCAGGCGCCCTCCAGTTCGATCCCAATCCATGAGAACAATCACGCTCGGACCTCGGTCATGTTTGCTCCGACGGCCATATGTTTCCACCAAATGAACGAGCACGTCGTCGACTGGCCAGCCACGATTTAACACTTCGATGGGGCCTGAAAATCCAAGGCGTTCCAAGGCCTCACGGTCTCGCCTTCCTTCGATAAGTATCACAGCCTCTGAGGTTCGATTGCGAAGGCGAGCATGGGCCAAAGCCTGCGCGGCATGGTGCCAACGCTCCTCAGCATTGGATGAACCACGGCCGAGTCCATGAAAGGAATCTCGGGTCATTCAATGGCCTCCAAAATGGATTCAATTTGACGAACGAGCGTCTCTGGTGTGGCGTCTTCGACACGGACCGATTTCAGTCGGGATTTTCGCCCTGATGTTATGCTGAGCGAACGAGCCTCGAGTTGGAGTTGGGTAGCGAGCACGTGCAGAACCGCTCGATTCGCCTTTCCATCCTTGGCTTCGGCCTTGACTGCAACGGAGATTCGAGCTCGCCATGCATTGAATCCAGTGATGCCTTGAATTTTGGACGAGGGTTGGACCTCGACATCGACGATGACCGACCCGTCAAGTGTTGGCGAAAGACAAGAACTGACGCCCATAATTTACACTCTGCGCGGCGGGTTCAAGTAGCATCGCCTCGGTGACTTCACCGAGGATGAATTAGGTGAACCAACCGTTCAATTTCGGGCAGAAAAAATCGCGAAAAAAACGCGTACCAGCACGCCATAAGGCGATTAAAACGAACAATGGTCCTAGCCCCCATCAAGCAACGCTTAAGGGGGGCCTACACGGCCGGTTAAACAGGGTGGTTGCGTGGTAGCAGAAGATACGGTGTTCGCTGTTCTGTATGATAAGTTCATGTTTTGGTCCATTCTGGTCGGCATCTTCACGTTCGGCTGGATGTTTTTGGCCATGCTGCGATACCGAGAAGGCATTGAGCCCGATACCACGCACATCGACCACATCGAGGTGGGGTCGTTTCCAGTCGACCGGCACAACACCAAACTTGAGGTGTTCTTCTATGTCTTACCAACCGTCATCGTCGCATGGCTCATTGTTCTTGCCCTGTCATCCAACACGGCGGTCTGGGTCATCCCAGAGGAAAGCGAAGCCCATGACATGAAAATCGTTGGAAAGCAATGGTTCTGGGAGTTCGAGTACAAAGACTCCCTCACATGGGAAGATGATCCTTCGTTGACCGGCATCAACGTTGACTGGAGAGGAACTACACTCACGGTCAACAGTACCAACGCTCAGGCCGAGAATATATCCATTACAACGGTTGGTGGCAATTCCTTCGGCGATACGGTGAGCTACGACCCTATTGCCATCGACCAGATGACTGGCCAAAAGATGGTCGAGATGGTGTTCGCTCCGCAGAATCATTCCGTCGTCGAAATTACAGACGCTGATGGAGTGCTCCTCCACACCTGGATGCACATTCCGGGCGAGGATGAAAACGGATACCGAGAGAACTTTGCTTTTTCATCGGCGCTTGGTGAAGACATGATTTTGCCCTGCGACCAGGACGTGGTGTTTGAGATGCACTCTGCGCCATCCGACGATTCCAACCCCAACTACATTGGCGTCCAGCACTCTTTCTGGCTCCCAGAGTGGGGCGTGAAGGAAGACTTGGTTCCCGGCATTGAAGGTGGCACGTACATGACCGTCATGCCTGACGACCCTGGCCTGTTCCCCATCAAGTGCGCTGAATACTGCGGAAACCAACACTCAATGATGGTTGGCCAAGTCAAAATCGTCGCTGCGGAAGGAATGAACTGCGACTTCGATTCAGGCGTAAAGAAAATCTCTGACGGAAGCACTGGAGGTGAGTACTGATGCGCGGCCGTGCAACGCTCCTTCTGGGCGTCCTGTTGGTTGCCTTGATGGCTGCGCCACAGTTCACAGCCGCCCCCGGCGGCATCGGTGCTGCCGGCGACCAGGGATGTACTTGCCACGGTGGCGCCTCCCCAGATACCACGGTTCTGGTCGATGGTCTGCCTGACACCTACAACGCCAGTGAGGTCTACACCTTCACCGTGACCGTCCAGAACGACGTGATGGAAATCAACGATGTTGACTGGAACGGCCGTGCTGGTGGATACCGCATCCTCGTTTCCCACGGTGAAGTTTCTGCCGTCCCCGAATCCCTCAGTCAAACGATGGATGGAGGGTTAACCCACACGACTGAAGCCAATGCGGTTCGCTCATGGACGTTCGAATGGACGGCTCCGGCAGCTGACGACCTCAACGTTGAGATGACCGTGTACGGAAACGCTGTCAACGGCGGAAACGGCGCGGGCGGAGACCACTGGAACGAGGCGAAGATTTCCATCGCAGGTATCAACGCCGGAGCCTTGGCTCCGAGCGCCAGCGCCTTGGTCATCTTCGTCACGTCGATCGGTCTGGCCGCTGGACTCATCTTCATGGGTGTCCTCTGGGTCTTCTACCGTCGCTCTCCAGATACCTTCACCATGGAACGATTCTGGGGCTTCCTCAAGCCTTGGTTGACCACCACCGACCACAAAGAAGTCGGAATCATGTACTTCTTGTTCGGTTTCTTCTTCTTCCTCGTTGGAGGTTTGCTGGCCTTGCTGTTCCGCCTCCAATTGGCGTTGCCAGAGAACGATTTCCTGACCTATGACGAATACAACTCATTCTTCACCCTGCACGGAACGACCATGATTTTCTTGGCCGCCATGCCGATGATCGCCGGTTTCATGAACTACGTCCTGCCGCTTCAAATTGGGGCCAAGGACCTCGCCTTCCCCCGCATCAACGCCATGGGATTGTGGCTCTTGGTCTTCTCTGCGCCGCTCATCTTCACGGGCATTTGGTCTGGCCAAGGCGCTGACATCACGTGGGTCATGTACCCACCATATTCCTCACTCACGGAAGCCAACCTCGGGTCAACACTGGCCGACTACGGCTCCAACGCAGGAACCACGGCGTTCATCTCGGGCATGCTCATGCTCGGGGCCTCTTCGACATTGGGTGGTGTGAACTTCATCACCACCGTGTTCACCATGCGCGCTCCGGGTGTCACGTGGATGAAGATGCCGTTGTTCACCTGGTCGGTGTTCATCAGCGTGTTCATGCTCTTCATGTCCCTACCAGCGCTCATCATTGGCGTGGCCTTCCTTCTGTTTGACCACACCATTGGCACCCAATTCTTCGTTGCCGGTGGCGACCCGTTGCTCTTCCAGCACCTGTTCTGGTTCTTCGGTCACCCAGAGGTATACGTCGTCATTGTCCCAGCCTTCGGTATCGTCTCTGAAGTGCTCGCCACCTCGGCTCGACGGTCCATCTTTGGCTACAAGTCCATGGTGTTCGCCATGGCGGGAATTGGCATCGTTGGTTTCATCGTTTGGGGCCACCACATGCTGACGTCCGGTATGGACCCGTTCTGGCGAGCGTTGTTCATGATCATGACCATGCTCGTGGCCATTCCAACCGGTGCGAAGATCTTCAATTGGCTCGCAACGCTGTGGGGCGGTTCATTGGTCATGAAGACCCACACGCTGTGGTCCTTGGGCTTCCTTGTGACCTTCACGCTCGGTGGTATTTCTGGAATGTTCTTCCCAGTGGCTGGTCTTGACATCCACTTCCACGACTCGTACTTCGTGGTGGCTCACTTCCACTACGTGTTCATTGGCGGAACCGTCTTCGCGCTGTTCTCTGCAGTCTACTATTGGTACCCCAAAGCCACTGGACGCAAGCTCAACGAAACCCTCGGGCTTTGGCATTTCCTCATCGGCTTTTCCTCCTACAACGCAGCGTTCTGGCCCATGCACGCCCTGGGCATCATGGGCATGCCTCGTCGTACCCACACCTACACCCTCGAGTCCGGCTTCGCCGAATACAACATGGCGGTCACAACCTTCGCCTTCATCTTTGGAATCAGCCAATTGTTGTTGGTTTGGAACATCATCTACTCCTCTCGTCGAGGAGAACCTGTGGGCAAGGACCCATGGGGTGGCTGGTCACTTGAGTGGTCAACCACGTCGCCACCACCAACGCCGTCCTTCCACGACATCCCAACTCAACTTGACAAGAACGAAGAGTTTGGTCATCACAAGCATGACGGTCCTTCACTGAAGGAAAAATTATGGAATGCGGAACCGAAGGGGGCGGAAGAATGAGTGGTGGTGAAGCCGACATTAAGAGCAGCATCTGGATGCGCGCCGTGTTGATCGGTGGTGTTTTCCTCGCCATCGGTATTCTCGCCTTTGCCACGATGGGCGTTGGTGTGGCCAACGTCAAGCATGTCGCCTACGAAGATGCCATTCACGAGTACGAGGACGCCAAGTACGCCTACCAAGAAGCGAAAGCAGCCAACGCTAGCGAAGATGAAATCAAGGCGCTCAAAGAAGCGAAAGAAGAGGCCCACCACCATGAAATCGAGGCCCACCTTTCCTACCTCACCTGGCGTACCGCCGGCATCACCATCCTCCTGATGTGCATCACCTACGCTGCTTTCATGGGCTTGGGTGGGTTCTTGAATTCCATCTACCCCGACGA
>DUIU01000213.1:5842-6468 GCA_013330155.1 Candidatus Poseidonia sp.
TCAGGTTCACCGATTGTGTTCTCGTTTGGTATCTTGCTCTTTTTGATGGGCTTCCCGTCGTTCCAAGGAACCCTTGGAAACTTGTTGTCGGGTGTCGACGCTAACCTTGGCGACCTGGGCCTCAGCATGCTCGGCTTGACCATCATTACCGCCGGTATCGCCAACTGGTGGCGAGAAGATTTGCCCTTCATTGGGAACCACGAACAGATTGCGACTTCCGACCCCTTTGCTGGACAACACATTCGCAAGGCAGGAATTTGGGTGTTCATCATGTCTGAAATCATGGTCTTCGCTACGTTCTTTTCGTCCTACCTCCGCATGCGAACGGAATGGTGTACGGGCTGGCAAGAGGCTGCTGGGAACTGTGAAGAGGTCAACATGCTCACGGCGTCCGATTTCCTCCGACCCAACGGTGCGATGCTGGACGGCCTTGGTGGCCAAGGCGACTTCATGACGCTCTTGCCCGGTGCCATCAACACCTTTGCCCTCATCATCTCGTCCTACACCATCGTCCTGGCCCTCAAGACAGCCAAGACCAAGGATTGGGAAGCTCCTTCAGGATTCATGGGCAAACTCATGCCCACCAAGAAAATAGCTGTTCGAAACTATCTTCTCGCCACCTTCCT
>DUIU01000038.1:0-2214 GCA_013330155.1 Candidatus Poseidonia sp.
CCCGGGTGAAGCATGGCCTTGCCAGTAAAGATGGTCGCCAGATGAGCCGTCGTCCTTCCCTCTGAAGAAATGGTTGAAGCCGATTTCCCAAGCATGAGAGGCGGAGGCGTAGGTCGAGATGTGCCCTCCGATGCCATCGAAGTACTTGTTGGCCCGAGTAACCATCATCATGGCGTTCCAACGGATGATGCCGTGAAGCCGTTCTTCCATGGCCAAATCGCCAGGGTAGGCGCCTTGGTCTTCAGGATGAATTGTGTTGAGGTAAGGCGTTTCCACGACCTCAATGTCGACGCCAGCGTCCTTGGCCGCCTCAACGGTGGCTTGGAGCAAACGGCGTGCTTCACCTTCTCCCCACCGTTCGGCAACGGCCTGAATTGAATCGCGCCATTCTTGGGTGGTAACGGGGTCTGGATCGGGTTGTGTCGACCGTCGAGCGAACCCCATGGTGTCTCCCCTACGGTAGGGGGTCCGTGGTGAGGGTTTTCAATCCCTCGCCAAGGCCGAGGAGATTTCTTTGTTGGGACATGAACAAACTCGGCGTGGAGAGAACATCGCTTCTGCGGCGCCATTCATTGATTTCCGGAGGAATCCATAAGAACCGAGTGTCCGAGGCGGGGGACATGTCTGTTGAGGCTATGGTACAGAAGATGATTGATGATTTGACCGCCGCTCTTGGTGATGCTGCAAAGCACGACAAGGGCAACTCCGCCGCTGGCACCCGTGTCCGCAAGGCCATGCAGGAAGCCAAGGCTGCTGCTCAGGACGTGCGCAAGCAAGTCCAAGCCGACAAGAACGCTTGATTCGGAGGACTTCCTCCACTTGACCTTCCGTCCGTGTGGACGCATAGGTTGAATTGACGCCCTACGAACCGATGGGTATGCAACCGCTGTCTGGCGTTCGTGTGCTCGATCTTTCCCGCATTCTCGCTGGCCCCCACGCCGCTCAAACACTGAGCGACTTGGGCGCTGAAGTTCTCAAGCTCGAAGCCCCTTGGGGAGATGATACGCGCTCATGGGGCCCTCCATTTCAACCTGGATTTGATGGTGAAGAGGTCGCTTCGTACTTCCTTGCCTGCAACCGTGGCAAGCGTATTGACTCGGTCAACATCAAACAGGAGCAAGAACGTATTCGCTCGCTCATCGCTGAAGTTGACATTGTCATTGAGAATTTCAAGCCTGGGACGTTTGACAGCGTGGTGGGCGATGTTCCTCCGGGCGTCATCCTGTGCAGCATTTCGGGCTATGGACAAGATGGCCCACGACGAGACGAAGTGGCGTTTGACCTGACCATGCAAGCCCGAAGTGGAATCATGTCCATCACCGGTGATGCTGATGGCGACCCGGCAAAGGTCGGTGTGGCCTGGATTGATGTCATGACCGGCATGAACGCTGTTAGTTCCATCCTCGCAGCCCTCTACCACCGCGAGAAGACGGGGCAGGGGGCGCGCATTGACATTTCACTCTGGGACACGGCGCTTGCATCCTTGGTGAACCAAGGTCACAACGCGCTGGCTGGCATCACGCCACAGCGCATGGGCAGCGCCCACCCAAACCTCGTCCCCTACCGTGTCTTCGAAGCCAGTGATGGGTGGTTCGCCATCGGCGTGGGCACCGAAAACCAGTGGCATGCGTTGGTGAAGGCCCTCGGCCTCACAGTCCCGGAACATTGGAAGGAGAACAGCGCTCGAATTGCCGAACGTGCTGAAGTTGAAGCTGTCGTGCAAACCGCGGTGAACCAGCACGACCGGGCCTCGCTTGAACGCCTTCTGAAAGGGATTCCTTGTGCCCCCGTCAACACCGTCAATGAGGCGTTGAAAGACATCCAAACCGAGGCCCGTGGCGGGCTCGTGGAGCACAAAGGCGTGATAACCTTGGCCAGTCCGCTGCGATTCATTCAACCATCAAAGGAAAACAACGAGGTTTGACCGCCTTCGCGAAGGTAGCCACCTTCCTTGAGTTTCTCAAAGGCCTGGTCCATGCGTCGTTGGCTAAATTGCCGCTCTTCTTGCAAATACTGTACCAGCCCTTTCCGGTCAACTTGACCCTGTTGAAGTTGGGCGTCATCGACGTCCACAGCAGGGTGGTTGAGGAATATCTCCCGGATTTCAGAGAGCCGCTCGGGCACCTCCTTTTCTTTGGCTTCGCAAACGGCTTCGAGGGTACCGAACTTCTTGATGAGTTTCAGTCCCGTCTTCGGCCCAATGCCCTTGATGCC
>DUIU01000038.1:2602-2727 GCA_013330155.1 Candidatus Poseidonia sp.
AGGTCGATGGATTGGGCGTGAACCAAGCGTCCGTAGCGCTTCGCTCCATCATCCATGAGGTTGCGAACAAGAACGGGTGAGCCGTAGAGGAGGGCGTCCCAGTCTTGGGTGGCGACCACGTCAAG
>DUIU01000147.1:0-2057 GCA_013330155.1 Candidatus Poseidonia sp.
AACACCCTGTTGGTCGTTGAACACGACGAAGACACGCTCCGTCAAGCGGATTGGTTGTGTGACTTAGGCCCAGGGGCAGGCATCGAAGGGGGAGTCGTGGTGGCCAATGGCCCTCCTGAAGAAGTGATGGCTTCAGAGGAATCCGTCACGGGCGCTTACCTCAGCGGCCGCAAATCCATTCCTTGGCCCGAACATCGCACCCCTCCAACCAAACATCGCCTCAAGGTGAAAGGCGCCCAACACAACAACCTGCAAAACATCGATGTTTCCTTCCCCATCGGTTGCATGACGGCGGTCTCCGGCGTTTCAGGGTCAGGCAAATCTTCCCTGGTGTCAGGCATTCTCGCTCCAGCACTGCAAAGGGAAGTTCACCGCGCCGAAACCCTTCCAGGCAAACACACCTCCATTGAAGGAATGGAACACGTGGACAAAGTCATCATCATTGACCAGTCCCCTATTGGGCGAACTCCTCGCTCCAATCCGGCGACTTACACGAAAGTGTTCGATGAAATCCGAAGCCTTTTCGCCAATACAAAACTCTCCAAAGAGCGCGGCTACAAGCCGGGTCAGTTCAGTTTCAACGTCAAAGGTGGGCGCTGCGAAGCATGCCGCGGAGGCGGTTCCATCAAATTGGAAATGAATTTCCTCCCCGATGTATGGATCACCTGCGATGTGTGCCACGGCAAGCGGTACACTCGAGAATGCTTGGAAGTGGAGTGGCGCGGCCGTACCATTCACGACGTGCTGGAAATGCCAGTGGCGGAAGCGGTTGAATTCTTCAAAAACCACCGAAAAATCCACCGAACTTTGGAAACCCTCAACGCCGTTGGCCTCGGTTATATCCGCCTTGGTCAACCAGCGACCACCCTTTCTGGCGGCGAAGCGCAACGTGTGAAATTGGCCAGTGAATTACGTCGAATGCCCAATAAACACACCGTTTACATTCTCGATGAACCAACCACAGGACTCTCGTTTAGCGACGTGGCCAAACTCATCAATGTCCTGCACCAACTTCGCGACAAAGGCCACACCATGATCGTCATCGAACACCACCTGGATGTCGTAAAATCGTGTGATTGGGTCGTTGACCTTGGACCGGACGGTGGGGAACGTGGCGGGCAAGTCATTGCGACTGGAACACCGGAAGCAATCGCTGAAGTTGCTGATAGCCCAACGGGCCAATTCTTGGCCAAGATGCTGAAGCGATGAAGGCGCAGACTACAAAGAGCGCATTGAACAACATCGGCTTGCCCTACGGGCGCGGTGCACGACATGCCAGTTACTCGGGTTGAAGTCACGCCTCGCCAAGGGGAAGGAATGCGGGATGTTCGAGGCGATGTTGTTCGTCGCCAACTCAACGCAGACCATGCTGTTTCTGTCGGGCGTGTGCGTTCGATTTGCGGCTACCTCATCAATGCAGAAACGCCATCCGAAACCATCGCCCAGCGAGTGGACGACCTGTTTGCTGACCCCATCATCGAACACGGTGCCACCAACACGATTTTGCTGACGACGGAGACGTTTTCGGAGACTCCCGACGCCGTCATCACGGTCGGTTTCAAACCCGGCGTTACCGATAATCCAGGCAAAGCTGCAACCGACGGATACCTCACGCTCTTTCCAACCGACGGGGAAGCGAAAATTGCTACGTATCTGACCTATGTGTTCTACGACCTACCTGTCGATTGCGATGTGAACTGGTTGGCCGGCACCCTTCACAACACCCTCATTGAACGGGCCTTGATGGCCGGTCGAGACGAATGTCAACACCATTCATGGCCCGAAATCACCTTTCCAACTCCCCCTGAACAGGTGTTCATTGAACCACAACCTGTTGACTTGGAATGCGACGACGCCTCACTGGAAGCCATTTCAAACGATGGCCTTTTGGCCTTGAACCTCAATGAAATGCATGCCATTCAAGCTCACTACCGAGACACTTCCATTCGGGCCCAACGCGAGGCCATGAACATCTCTCCTGATGCCCCGACCGATGTTGAATTGGAATGCCTTGCCCAAACCTGGAGCGAGCACTGCAAACACAAAATTTTCGCATC
>DUIU01000147.1:2438-3406 GCA_013330155.1 Candidatus Poseidonia sp.
ATCATGAAACCAACCCATGACATGCAGGAAGACGTCGATTGGCTTCTATCGGTCTTCCATGACAATTCAGGCGTCATCGCATGGGACGACACGTGGAGCGTCTGCATGAAAGCAGAGACCCACAATTCTCCCTCCGCCTTGGACCCCTATGGAGGGGCCATGACCGGCATCGTTGGCGTGAACCGGGATATTTTGGGAACGGGCTTGGGCGCCCGCCCCATTGCCAACACCGATGTTTTCTGCTTTGGGCCACCTGATTGGGAAGGTCAGTTGCCTGAGAACCTCTTCCATCCCTCTCGTGTTCTCCGCGGCGTCCATGCAGGCGTTCGGGTCGGTGGAAATGAATCCGGTATCCCGACCGTGAACGGGGCTATCGTGTTCGATGACCGCTACATCGGAAAACCACTGGTCTACTGCGGTACGGTTGGCATCATGCCCCGCCACCTCCCAGACGGCCGCCCTTCACACGTCAAAACTCCAGTTGCGGGCGACATTGTCTACATGGTGGGCGGCCGAGTCGGGTACGATGGCATACACGGGGCGACCTTTTCTTCCCTTGAGCTGACCGAAGAATCGCCTTCTAGCGCCGTTCAAATCGGCGACCCCATCACACAGAAGAAGATGATCGACATGGTTCTCGAGGCACGGGATGCCAACCTCATCACCTGCATTACTGACAATGGAGCCGGAGGGCTTTCTTCATCCATTGGAGAAATGGCCGAATACACCAATGGTTGCGAAATCGATTTGGCCAAGGTCCCACTCAAGCAAGCAGGCCTTTCACCTTGGGAAATTTTGGTTTCGGAAAGCCAAGAACGCATGACCATCGCCGTTCGCCCCGAGGACCAAGGGGCCTTTGAGGCCCTGGCAGCGCTTCATGAAGTCGAAGCGACCGCCGTGGCCACCTTCACGTCAACGGGCATGTTCCATGTGAGGTACAACGAATCGACGGTCGCCTACCTTCCGAT
>DUIU01000050.1:0-6299 GCA_013330155.1 Candidatus Poseidonia sp.
GATTCATTGGGCTCGTAACTGATGAGCACGACGTGGTGCAGGTTGAGGGAATCGTTGCCCGAGTCAATGCTGACGTTAAGCGCCCAGTCCCCTCCAACAATGTTGTACTGGTCGTGTGTCCATGAGGCTTCTTGCCCGTCCCCAATCTGTTCGGTGTGGAAGGCTTGTTCCTCCCCTTGTGGGTTGTCAAGATGCCATGTGACGGTGACAGGTGTACCTGCGATGAGCTCTGATGGATTGGTAATGGTGGAATCGATAACGATGCGTTCAGGCCCGGGGCATGTGCAATCGGGAGCCGTTGGTAGCACCATTGAATCAGGGTCGTCGGTGTTGGCTTGTGTCCAGTCGATCTCTTTGTCAATTCGTACCGTGAGGCTCATGGACGCCTCGTTATCGCTTTCATCAACCGCTGACAGCACCACCGTAAACAAGCCGTGCGTCTGGTAGGTGTAGGTGAGCTCAGCCTGGTCGTTCGCGTTCACCGACACCGTGTTTGAACCGTCATCATCGTCCCCGGGGTCAAGTGTGAACGTCTTCATGTTCCCCGCATTTGAGGTAACTCGGGCAAAATCAAACGACAATTCTACTCCGGTTTGGGAAAGGGTTGCTCCGTTTTGGATACGCTCCGTGATGGTTCCCGCCGTCGTATCGTAGTGGATGTTCATGGAAATGGGGTTCTTTTCACTCCCCGAATCGGTTCCACCAAGGCATCCAGCGAGCGACCCGCACACCAGGACAGCGAGCACGGTCAACGCCTTGGCGTGAATGGCTCGCATGGACTGGGTAGGACCCTCTACCTCATCAAACCACCCATTTTCATGATGGGTTGCAGACGGTGGTTTGAAAACGGTGAACCGTGGCGCAAGGGCTAGCGAGGTGGGGTAGTCTGGATATCCCGTCGGGCTCATAACCCGGAGATCGATGGTTCAAATCCATCCCTCGCTACCATCATCCGTATTGGTAGTAGTCATGCTTTGGCTGCAAACTGTCGAGCGCCGATTGCAACCGTGCATTGGCTGCTTGTTCCCCAGCGATGATCGCCGAACGTTGCCCTTCTAACCGTGATTGTTCGGCTTGACAGCGACCGCTATGGCTCGGCGTAGCCATCGCTGCGGCGTTCAACGTCGCCATGACGGTGTCCAATAAGACGGCAGGGGAACCCTGAGGCTCCAGTTGGAATTGCCCGTTGGCTTGAATGACGTCTCCAGCGGCGAGAATGGCGTTGAGGAAGCGTTCAACGTGGGCTTTGTTGGGCACCGTGTCCACGGCGGTTTGGGCTGCAGCGAGGTGGCCGGGTGACAATTTTTCGCACTTGGCAAAGGATTTGGAAGCCGCTCGCTGTTTTCCAGCAGCCGCATACAAACGCCCAGCCCTCAGATGGTCTTCATGCTCGGGTTGCATGGCACTCAGCATTTGAGGAGCGTGTTTTTGGAGAATTTTGACCAAGGCCTTTCGCTCGCTGTGCATGCGCTTGATGCTGGCCATGCTTTGCCCGGCTTTGTTTCGAAGGAGGTAAACATCGCACATCAATCGCAGGCCTTTGAGGAGGAAGATTTGCTGTTGCGGCTCACGCTTTTTCTTCGCCAACATCATGTCGCAGAATTGCGTGGCCATGACCTCTGAAAGTTCCAATCGTCCTTCGGCCATGTAGCGTTCAATCTGCTGCAAGGTTTGCGAGGGGTCCTGCATCCCGAACATGGTACCAATCCTCCTGAGCACCATCGAGGCTATCATGCCTTTGATGTCCAGATTCAAGATAGACCTCCTCCGTTTATTGACCAGTGGTCCCACGGAAGCAACATGGAGAACCGATGTGTACTCGCTGTCTCGGGGACACCGGGGACGGGTAAAACCACAGCCTGTGAGGCTCTCACAGCCTTGGGTTGGGAGGTTCTCTCACTGGCGGATTTAGCCTCTGAGCATGGTTGTTTGGAGGAGGTTGATTCCAACGACGGTGCAGCCCCCATCGACATTCATCGCCTCGCTGAGGCATGGGAGGCACCGAAGAACGGACGGTATTTGGTGGACGGTCACCTCGCACATTTTCTCGAAGTGGACGGTGTTGTGCTCTTGCGTTGCCGCCCATCAATCTTGCAAGAACGCCTCATTCAACGCCAGTACAGCGAAGCCAAAATCCGGGCCAACGTCGAGTGGGAGATGACCAGCGGTCACTGGGCTGAACTTTTGGAATTTGAAATCGACGTGCCTGTGGCCGAATTCGACACCGCATCCATGACCACGGATGCGCTTGTCAAGGCCATTGATGAATGGGTCAACAACGGTCTTCCATCGGTCGACTTGAATCAACAGGCCTCCGAAGCCATCGATTGGCTCGGGGAATCGCTGAATTGAGCGGCCCACCTCCACAAACCATAACACCCGCTCGGAGGTGGTTGAGGCATGGCCCTTGAGAAAATGCGACGAAGGTGGGAAGCTTGGCTCCAACCGGTGCTGAAAGCCTTCTCCAAATTCTCGCCCGCCACCGTGACTTGGATGGCTCTGCCGTTTGGTGTCGCTGGCGGTCTTCTGGCAACGTATGCTCCGGATGAGTCCGCAGGTGGGTGGTGGCTTTTGGCCGGCGCACTGAGCATTGGTTTGGCGATGATCTTTGACGGCCTTGACGGGTCTTTGGCCCGTGCCAAGGGGGAGGTCACCCGGTGGGGCGACTACCTTGACCATACCATCGACCGCGTGTTGGATGGTGTTTGGGTGGTCTGCATCAGCGCATCGGTGTTTGTTGGAGACATGACCCTTGGTTTTGCAGCCGCCTTCCTGACCTTGATGGGTTCCTACATGGGCACACAAGCGCAAGCGGTAGCAGGCTCCAGAAATTACCGAGGATTTTCCCGTGCCGACCGGACGGTGTTGACCCTCCTCTCATTGGTTGCGATGGGGATCATGCTTCTGGCCGGATGGTCCATTGACGCCACCTATCCTGGCTGGTTTGACCACATACCGGTCAATCCTCTCAGCCTTATTGTGTTCATTTCGGCCCTCGGAGGCATTTGGACGTTCAGCGTTCGTTTCCTGCAGGCAAAAGGCGAGATTCAACGGCTCGATGCCGAGGACCCACTCCCTCAGCCAGAACCAAAAAATCCCGACCGCTCGTGAGATGGCTGGCGAACCCATTTCGGTTCATTGATAGCCTGTTTTGGCCCTCTTGAAGCGACATAGTCATAACGGACGAAGGCCACATATAGACTGATGGGTAGCCCAAAGGCTGAACAAAACGGTGGTCTGCGCGCCGTTATTCTTACCGCAGTCATGCTTCTTGCCTTGGCTCCATTGAGCCCTGCGTCCGCTAACAGCGAAGGCGACCTGGCGAATTTGCAAGCGCAGAACATTTCTGCCGTGTTTGACAACGCCTCGGAGACGACCCTCTTGACGTGGGAAAACATTGCCACCGGCGGTTCTGAGCTGAACGGTTTGTTCAGTGCGACCTACATGCTCTATCGGCACACGGCTCCCATCAGCGCCACCAACCTTGCTTCCATTGACCACTTTGCAGAAGTGGATGCATGCGATACAGGTGAAGCTGGCGGCAACCCGTTCAACTGTCAGGGCGGCACGCACCCCGGCCACACGGTCACCTTCCCCGTCGAGCCAGGCACCAATGGTTCGTATTACTACGCCATCACGACGATGTTGTCCAACGGCACCGAGGCGGCTGAATTGCTCTTCAACGGGTCGCAAATCTACGAGCCCGTTCTCGAAATCACTCGCAGCGTCTTCACACCGTTCATCATCTCTGTTGAGTTTGATGCCGCAGAAAGCCAAACCAACCTCAACTGGTTGAACTACAACACCATCAACAACATACTGCCAAGCACTGGCCCCGACGCCCTCCAAATTCGAGTTTGGCGAACCGATTACCAAATCACCCGAGAACTTGGCTCCTACCTTCTCGCCGAGGAAACCCCCATCGCCGTGCTGAATGCAACCGACAACTCCTACGCCGTTGACGTCCCACCTAGCACGCAACGCAGCAGCTATTACTCCATCACGTACCTCCTTCCGAATTACACGGAGTCAGGAGAGGATTACGAGGACATTCGTTTCGTTGGCCAGAACACGATGAGCGAACCCGTTGTGGAAGACAACCGCCCGCCCGACCAACCCATTTTGCTTTCAGCCGAGTTCTTACCCAACGCCGACGGCACGGGCACGACGACCATCGCTTGGGGCGATGTCGCAGGTGAAACGGGCGAAACCTACCGGGTTTACCGCTCGGACCAACCGTTCTCAACCATCCTGCGAAACGATGTTTCCTTGCTGGTTGATGGTATTCTCGAGGGCATCAACTCCTACGAAGTCCAAGTGCCTCAGGGTTTCCTTGGCTTCTCGTACTATTGCGTCGTCACCGTTGACGCCACGGGCGTCATCAACACCGATACGACCGGTGATGCCTGTACCAACGGCATTGAAGAGAACGCGTTCTATGGCTGGGTGGCTGAACCAACGAACGTCCACGCCGAGTTCATTGGAGACCGAACGACCCGAGTCACCTGGAGCGACCAGCTTGGAGTTGAAGGAGAGATTTACCACATTTGGCACACGACCTACCGCGTATCCGGTGGTCAATTCGTTGAAAATCAAACCATGATGTACCTCGGAACGGTTGGTGATGGCATCGGCTCCTTCGATGTTGAAGTTCCTAATGATGAATACCGAACCAACTCGTTCTACTTCGTAACCTCCGAGGCCCTCTACGGCAACGTCAACGGCACCTACCACTACACCGGCTTGGTCCAGAATTTCTTCCAAGTGCCCTTCGAAGACACACGGGCACCCAACCCACCGCGCATCAAGAACGCTTACTCGGTTGGATCAATGAACCTCGTTAGCCTCGAATGGTTCAACGAAGATGAAAACAACGAGTCCTATTCGATTTGGCGTCACTACGGCGAGCCATTCGGTGAAGACGAGAACGATGTTTCCACCATCGAAAGCGACGGCTGGGAACCTGTGCTTGGCGATATTGATGCTACCTTCACCATCAGCGACACGCTCACCCGAGAGTTCACCATTCCTCCCAGCGTTGACCGAAACGTCTGGTATGCGGTCACCATCACCGATGAATTCGGAAATTTCAATGGTGAAATCTTTGCCGGATTTGGTGGAAACGCCTTCAAGGTGGCCGAAGACACGTTGCTTCCCGAAGGCGAATTGACCGTCTTTGACGACGAGGGCCTTCTGTACGACAGCACCACGTTGGTCGCTGGTCAATACACGCTGCGGGTTCAGGTCAACGAAGACCTTGGAACCACGCCAACGATTCGCATGACCACCTCGGATGGCGGTGTCTTGACCGGCGAGGATGAACCCCTCTCCTTGCTCAACGACAACCGGAACAACCCGAACTTGGGGCCGCTTTACACCTATGACTTCAGCATCTCTTCCAATTCGAACGCTGGAGACATGGCCATCTACGTCGTGATGGAAGATGAATCCAACAACGAAGTGAATCAAAGTTGGGAGCACCTTTCCATCGATGCTCAATTGCCTTCGATTGCCATCTTCTCTCCAACACCTTCCAACGATGGCTCAAAGTACCTGTACGGGAACAAAATCAACGTCCTGGCCGGTGTTGAAGACGACGTGGTTGTAACGTCCTTCCAATACCGCTTCACGTACCACTTCGGCGGCACCACGGGGGTTTCCCTTTCCACACCATGGTCGGACTTGACCGGCATCACGTTCCTCGATGAAAACAACCGTTCATTGACCGCCGATATGGAAATCTCAGCTGGAAACTTTGAGACCGGAATTCACCGCTTGAGCGTTCGAGCAACGGATGCTGCAGGCAACGAAGTATCACAGAACGTTGAGTTCATTGTTGATTATTGCCGAAACCGACTGGACGGAACAACGGTGTGTTCTTACGAAGAAGCGCTCAAACCTCCTGTTGAACCCGAGGTTGTTACGCCATCCTTCAGCGACCCACCTTACGTAGTGGTGTGGGTGATTGCTGTGGTGAACCTGCTTGCCATCATCGTGTCATTGATGATCATTCAAACCAGCATGTCAGGCCCCAAGAAGAAGAAGCGAGGGGACGATGACGAAGAAGATGAATCATGGATGGCTGAATTCATCGGCACCAGTCAAGACCTTGACATGGATGCCGTTACGGGTACTGGAAGTCCTGCTCCAACCGAGGAGAAAAAGGAAGAAGAAACCAAGACGGCGGTAGCCGATGACGACGAGGACGACCCCTTTGCTATCAACATCGTTCAGCGCAAGGAGCGACGCCGCAAGAAGAAGGCCGTACCCGAAATCGACGACGACGATGACGACGATGA
>DUIU01000050.1:6624-7411 GCA_013330155.1 Candidatus Poseidonia sp.
GATGACGACGACGACGACGATGACGACGATGAGCCCAAAAAGCGCCCTGTTCGCAAGGTCGGTCGCAAAGCAGCTCCTCGCAAGGCTCCGGTCAAGCGTCGAGCCGTGAAGCGAAAGTCCGACGACGATGATTGATGCCAAGGCATCAAACGCCCAGTGAGATGAGGTGAATCGTTCGTGCGAAAACAAGAGAAAATTGGCTATGGGCTCGTCGGTCTCGCTATGTTGTTGGTTGTTCTTGGCTCCATCGGGTTCACCACCACCGGTCAAGTGGGCGATATCCCAACCCCTAACGTCCCAGAACGGACGTTCTTTGCTGACGACCCGCTCCCAGAGAATGGCCTCACGACGTTCATTTCTGCGACGGTGACACTGACTTGGGACCGCGATGACATCTACGTTGTTATTGTCGAAGAAGACGAGAAAAAGCGATGTGAATCCCTCCCCCCCGGCCTCATCGGTCAAGGTTCGGATACGGCATGTACGCCCTACGATACCGATGTGGTGGTGGCTGGAACCGATGGTGAGGAGGGCTTGACGTGGGACGTCGAATCCGGTGTATATTATGCTGGAATCGGTACCGCTGAGGAGAGTTTTCCCGGCGGAGTTGAGGTTGATATCTCGTATTCAGTCCATCTGCAGGCTGGCTTTGTGAGCTACTTTTTGTTCGCTTTGTTGGGTGCTGGTGGTTTTGCTTACTCTCGTGTTGAGTGATCATTCCACGCCTTCGTAATAGGTGGATACGGCCTCATCAATTTCTTCCAAGATGGCGTTCTCATCAAGGGTC
>DUIU01000209.1:0-1826 GCA_013330155.1 Candidatus Poseidonia sp.
GAGGGTTCCCCCCAAGCCGCCATCGGCAGCGCTGCTGTCGGCATGCTCGCCGAAGACGGCAGCAAGTTCGGTGTTGCTTTGATCTTCACCGCTCTCCCAGAATCCATCGTGATTCTCGGTGCCCTTCCGCTCTTCCTCAACTGAGGAAAACGGTCGACCGTTGGGCTTTGCCCACATGAACTACGAACAATGGAGACGATACGATGACCCTAGAAACACTTGCCAACGATATTGCAGCAGCTGCTGAAAGCGACGCTAAAGCGCTGATTGCTGAGGCCAAGGCGGAAGCCAAGCAACTGCTTGCAGACGCCGAATCCAAAGCGACAGCCCTTCGAGAAGAAGCGCAGCAGCGTGCGGAAAAAGAAGCAGAGCAAATTGCACGAGAAACCGTTGCAAGCGCTCGCCAGTCCAACCAGAAGGACGTTTTAATCGCCCGACGCAAAGTCCTCGATGCCACCCTTGCGGCGGCCAGAGAGCACATTGCCGACCCAGGCATGAAAGGACGTGCTGCTGTGCTGAAATCCTTGCTCACCGGCTCAAAGAAGCTGGCCAAGGGCAAGTACATCATCAGGCCGGTGGAAGTCGACCGAGCCGCCATCTCGAAAGAGGCAGGCGACCGCAAAGTCGGTGAAAGCGTGGACGGTCTTGGAGGATTCATCCTCGAAGCCGAAGACGGTTCTGTGTCGTTTGACATGCGATTTGACAACATGCTCGAGCGAGCCTGGTCCAACCAACTCGCCGCCGTCAACGAAAAACTGTTTGGATGAAGAAGGTGAAGACATGATGCTCGGAAACACCCCCTATGTCGTCTCTCGTGCCAAGGCACGACGACAGAAGTTGGCTGACCGAGCACGTCTTCGACAACTCATCAATCAATCCGTTGACCAGTTGACCGTTGCCGTCGGCGACATTGGCTACCGTGCTGAAATTGACCTCTATGCTGGAAAATTGTCCGGCGGGGATTTGGTTGAGGCTGCGCTGACCCACAACCTCGAAGGCGAGTTAACGGAAATGGTGAACATGGCGAACCGAACGATTCGCCCGTTGATTGAGATCTACACCTCACGCTTTGAGTACCAAAATGCCAAAGCAGTGTTCCGTGCCATTCACAACGAAGTTTCAGTAGAGGAAGTTGGAAACAGTATCTTGCCTGAAATCAACGATGTGAACACGCCATGGCTCAAAGTGGTCGAAAGTTGTGATGACATGAAGTCTGCTGCTGCTTTGATGCGACGGAAGTCGTTTGGTTCTGCCCTTGCTAAGGTTCCAGAAGATGGCTCCCTTGCAGATTATGAAGACGCTCTTGACCGGCATTATTACGCCGCCTCACAGCGCGCTCTTCTCCAATCAAAGGGAGCACCCGCACGATTTTTGTCCCGTCTTTTCGCCGCCGAAATCGACCATAAGAACATCGTGAACATCCTTGAAGCCAGCGCCGTCGGCATCTCCAATGAGCAACTCGTTACGCTGCTTATTCCCGGAGGTCGCTTGGTGCCCAAGCGAGCCTTTTCGGCTATTGCAGCCAATGGAAAAGAGGCCATGCTCGACATGCTCCGCTCCGGGGATCGTTTTGATTACGCCGCTTTTGAGGTCGTTCTTGAAGAATCTGAAAACAGCCGCAGTCTTGACCCGGTCGTGACGTGGATGAAATCCAGGGAATACAACATGATGCAACGGATGAGCTACCTCCATCCAGTATCTGCTCTGCCCATCATCCATTACATCGCCATGAAAGTTCAGGAAGTTGCTGATTTGCGACTTATCGTTCGAGGACGCCTTGCAGGCCTGTCCGCTGAAGTGCTCGAGGCGCACGTTCTCTGAGGTGA
>DUIU01000209.1:2196-9221 GCA_013330155.1 Candidatus Poseidonia sp.
TGTCCAACCTTTACAATCCCGATGGCGAAGAGGAGTTGCATTCCACACTCCGTTCGCTACTCAACAACAAATCCGTTGGTATCATGGTGGTCGACTCCGCCGTGATGGCCACGGTGTCCGACCGATTGCGAGATCAATTGTCGGCGTCCGTCTCCCCCACCGTGCTCGGCATCGGAACGGAGGAAGACACCACCTTGCGAGACACCATTCGCAAGGCAATAGGAGTCGATTTGTGGAAGTAATGTTCCAACCCAAAACACGAGGATGAAGAAAATGAGCAATGAAGGAGTGATTTACCGAATTTCGGGACCTGTCGTAACCGCCACAGGCATGAATGCTGCAATGTATGACGTTGTACGTGTTGGCCATGAAGGTTTGATGGGTGAAGTGATTGAACTGCACGGCGAGAAAGCCGTTATTCAGGTCTACGAAGACACCTCAGGTATTCGTCCTGGCGAACCTGTGTTGAACACCGAAGAAACATTGTCAGTTTCCTTGGGCCCCGGCCTCTTGACTCAGATTTACGACGGTATTCAGCGACCCCTTGCTACCCTTGAGGAAGTCATGGGTGTGTTCATCACCCGTGGTGTTGATGCTGACGCTTTTGACATGGAAAAGACCTGGACCTTTGAACCTCAAGTGGCCAAGGGCGACGACGTGGTGAGCGGGCAAGTGATTGGACACGTCCAAGAGACCGAAACCATCGTTCACAAAATCATGGTTCCACCCGGAAAGGGCGGGAAAGTCAAGAGCATTGAATCCGGTGATTTCAACGTCACACAAACGGTCTGCGTTCTTGAAGACGGCAGCGAGCTTCAAATGATGCAAAAGTGGCCTGTTCGAACCCCTCGACCTTTCACCCAGAAGTACGCTCCTGATACTCCACTTGTTACGGGCATGCGCATTCTGGACTTCCTGTTCCCCCTTGCTAAGGGTGGTGCAGCGGGCATTCCCGGACCATTTGGTTCAGGAAAGACCGTCACCCAGCAATCCCTCGCAAAGTATTCCGATGCACAACTTGTTGTCTACATCGGATGCGGTGAGCGTGGCAACGAGATGACCGAAGTGTTGGACGAGTTCCCTCACCTGATCGACCCGAACACCGGTAAGCCACTCATGAACCGAACCGTCATGATTGCCAACACCTCCAACATGCCTGTGGCTGCTCGTGAGGCTTCGGTGTACACTGGAATCACCATCGCCGAGTACTTCCGTGATATGGGCTACGACGTGGCTCTCATGGCCGACTCCACCTCTCGCTGGGCTGAAGCCATGCGTGAAATTTCCTCTCGTCTTGAGGAAATGCCTGGTGAGGAAGGATACCCTGCTTACCTCTCTTCAAGAATCGCTGAGTTCTACGAACGAGCTGGCCGTGTTGAAACCTTGAATGGCGACGACGGCTCAGTCACCGTTATTGGTGCAGTGTCTCCGCCTGGCGGCGACATCTCTGAACCGGTCTCCCAAGGTACGCTTCGTATCGTGAAGGTGTTCTGGGGTCTTGACGCTGGACTGGCTCGACAACGCCACTTCCCGGCCATCAACTGGCTCAACTCCTACTCGTTGTACCCGCAGAGTCTCGACCAATGGTTCCGCGACAACATCGCTCAAGATTTCCCTGAGATTCGAACACAGATCAGCGGTCTTCTTCAGATTGAAGCCGAGTTGCAAGAAATCGTCCAACTGGTCGGTTCCGATGCTCTACCGGTGGACCAACAATTGACGTTGGAAGTCGCTCGTATGATTCGTGAGTTCTTCCTTCAGCAAAACGGGTTCCACGAAGTTGATGCTTACTGTGATATCCATCTTCAATACCACATGGCCAAAGCCATTCTTTCCTTCCAAGAAGCCGCCAAAGGCGCCATGGCTGACGGTGCACTGCTCAACGACGTTGTCAACGTGCCTGCCCGCTCGGACTTGATGCGTGGTCGGTTCGAGAAGGGATACATCGACCGTATCGAAGCCATGGTCAAAGAGATGACCGAACAAATCGCCAACGCCGTGGAGGCCAACTGAGGAGAGGAAGAAGATGACTGGAAAAGAATACCGAACCATTACCGACGTGAAAGGACCTCTGGTCTTTTTGAACAAAACCGAGCCCGTTGCGTTTGGTGAAATCGTTACCCTCCGCCTCGCCAATGGCGACATCAAGAACGGACAGGTGCTTGACACCTCCGACGACTTGGTGATTGTCCAAGTGTTCGAAGGAACAGCCAAAATCAACCGAGAGACCGGTGTCACCTTCATGGGCGATGTGTTCAAACTCCCCGTGAGTACCGACCTCATCGGACGTATTTTGGACGGCGCTGGCCGTCCTCGTGATGGCGGACCTGAGATTGTTGCTGAAGAGAAAGCGGACATCATCGGTGCGGCCATCAACCCGTACAGCCGACAATCACCCCACGATTTCATTCAAACGGGTATTTCAGCCATTGACTGCTGTACGACCCTCGTTCGTGGACAAAAACTCCCGATCTTTTCTGCTTCGGGTCTCCCCCACAACGACATTGCTTTGCAAATCGCTCGTCAAGCCAAGTTGAAGGGCTCCGATGAGGAGTTCATTGTGGTGTTCTGCGCCATGGGTATCACCGCTGAAGAATACAACTTCTTCCGTTCCGACTTGGAGCGAACCGGTGCGCTTGAGAACGCTGTGTTGTTCGTTAACCTTGCAGACGACCCAGCCGTTGAGCGAATCATCACCCCTCGTCTCGCTTTGACCGCTGCAGAATACCTGGCTTTCGAGAAGGATTACCACGTTCTGGTGATTTACACTGACATGACCAACTACTGCGACGCTCTTCGTCAAATCGGTGCTGCTCGTGAAGAAGTTCCCGGCCGACGTGGATACCCAGGATACATGTACACCGACCTGGCCATGCTCTACGAGCGTGCAGGTATCGTGAAAGGCAAGAAGGGTTCCATCACTCAATTCCCAATTTTGACGATGCCCGGAGACGATATCACTCACCCCATTCCCGACTTGTCGGGGTACATCACGGAAGGTCAGATTGTTATCAGCCGTGAGTTGCATCAACAAGGAATCTATCCGCCGATCAACGTTCTCCCATCGTTGTCCCGTTTGATGGGTTCCTGTATTGGAGCAGAGACCACTCGTGAAGACCACAAGTCTGTCTCCGACCAAATGTACGCTGCTTACGCTCAAGGTCGAGAACTCCGCGGGCTTGTCGCCATCGTCGGTGAAGACGCCCTCAATGAACGTGATAAGCAACTTCTTGACTTCTCTGGTGTCTTTGAAGACCGCTTCCTACGACAGTCCCGTGATGAAGACCGAACCATCGAGGAGACCCTTGATTTGTGCTGGAACCTCATGTCCTCCATCGATACCAAGTACCTCGTTCGCCTTGACCAAAAGTGGATTGAAAAGTACCATCCTGACAACCGAGAGTGAGCACGAGGCAACCCAAACGAAGGAGGTGAGAATGCATGGCACTGGACATCAAACCAACCCGTAGCGAACTCATCAAGCTCAAGGCCCGCATCAAGCAAACCAAGAACGGTTACAAACTCTTGAAAATGAAGCGTGATGGTCTCTTTCACGAGTTCCGGACTCTGCTTTCTGAGATGATCAAAGCCAAGCGGGACTTGACCGATGCCTACCGATTGGCAAAGACTCGAATCGATTTGGCCAATGCCATTGAAGGAGGGCTCGCCGTTCGAGCTGCTGCCATTGCGAACTCGGCTCACCCCGAGGTTGAAGTTGAGCGCCGCAACATCATGGGTGTCGTGGTTCCCAGCGTCACAGGAAGCAACCTCAAGTCGACCTTTTCGGAGCGAGGTATCGGTTTCATCGGTTCATCGCCTTACATCGACGAAGCCAGTGATTCCTTCAGCGAATTGATTGAAAAAATTGTCAAGGCTTCTGAAATGGAAGCAACACTCAAGCGGCTCTTGGCTGAGATTGAAGCAACGAAGCGCCGTGTTAACGCTCTCGAGTTCAAAGTGATCCCTGAGTTGGAAGAAGCCAAGGTCTTCATTCAACTCCGCCTTGAAGAGATGGAGCGCGAAGAAACCTTCCGTCTCAAGCGATTCAAGAACAAGTGAGGACCCAGGATTCCCTAACGAGGGATTCATGGAGGATGGGCCGTACAGAGGCAATAAGGGGGCCATGTCTTGGACGATTCACTGGTTGAAATCGAACCTGGATTGGCCCATCACAAGAAGGCATGGTCTCAGCATGATCTGCTGGCCTCAACCCTGAGCGAATATGTCAATGTCCTAAGGAAAAATGGAGGCCGTTGGCCTGCTTGGCAGGTTGCATCCTCCGACGAAACCATCCATGACGACTTGATCAAACTCAACGCACACCTTGAGAAGTTGGGCTGGATGGGGAAACTCACTCAGGACGAAGAATGGGTCATCACGGTCTTCCCCGCCCCTGAACGTCAGTTCCCTCGCATGAACTCTGTTCTGATGTTTTGGGGTCTCTCTTTGCTGACCCTCACCCTTGCCGGCGACCATTGGATGTCCAACGCCCGTCCGACCGAAGGTTGGTTTCACTCCTCTTCCCTCATCGATGCCCTCCTTGGATACACCCTTCCAGTCCTCCTCGTTCTTCTCGTTGCGAGCCAAATTCAGCGCAACGTTGCTGCCCGATACGGTGTCCGCAGCGGTCATCTTATGCCCGTTCCAGATTTCACCATCGCCCTCTACGCTCTGGGCTTGTTCCCTTCATCGTGGCTGTTTTGGCCTTTTGGATTGCTCTTGATTCCAACCATGCCCCGCATGGATGCAAGGCCTTGGCCTGACCGAGCATCAATCGGATTTACCGCCCTCACCGTTCCTCTTGTGTTGGGATTCGCGGGCGTCATCATGATGTTGATGGGGCTTTCCATGACGCCGGAATACCTCGCCTCAAACGCCATGCCGTTGGTCTCTGTTCCACCGCTTTTCATCTCGCTGTTTGCAGAACCGCTTCTCGGAAACGATGCCTTCATCCGTCTTCTGTGGGCTCATCCTTGGGTGCATGCAGGTGGAATGTTGATGCTTTTCGCATGGGTCTCCATGCTTCCTATCCCCACCTTCCCCGGAGGTCGCCTCCTCATTGCTCGCATGGGGCTCTTGGATGCGCGCAGCTCAAGCACGCAAAGCCTGATTCTTGTTGCAACCCTGTTCTGCGCCTACGTGTTTGGCGTGTTTGAGCAATTTTCCTTGTGGTTCCTCGTCTTCGCCTTGTTGCTTCCGCTTCTCTTTTTCTTTGGAACTGACCTTCGAATCCCTCTGCTCCTCGACGAAACAAATGGCCTCTCTGAGGCCGACCATGGTCGCATGGGGCTTTTGCTCCTCCTCGTCTTCCTCTTGCTTTTGCCCGCAGCCCAACCTGTTCTTCACGAGTCGACCTGGGATGACCCGTTGACCCACGAACTCAATGCCCCAGAAACGGCCATTCTGCAAGAAGATGGCATGTGGCTTTCATCGACCGAAATTCGCATCACGAATCCCTCGGCTTTGGCCAAATCTTTCGCAGTGGGGGCGTTTCTTGAACGGCCCGGCCAAGGGTGGACCGTTTCTTGGGATTGCGACGGAGAGACCACCTACAACCTCAACGGCCAAGGATGCGGTTCCGACCTCTTACCGAAGCGGACGGCCTTTTTCTGGATGAACCTCACGTGGGATGCTCCAACTCAACCCACACTCGCAAACCTCAGTTATGTCGTTTCGATGAACGATGACTACGAGGTGGTCGAAACCCATGTGCGACCTGCTCTCGAGGTCGTTCCCTCCACGCACTGGTACGATGTACCGGCTGGCGCCTACGTCCACCGATGCATAGACCTGCACGGTTCCCTTCTGAATTCCACGTACCTCAGCATGAGCGTCGAAGCATCAAACATCGACGGCCTTCAAACTCAATTGGTGAGTGCCGTCGATGGTGTTGGATTGGAACAAAACATGACCGATGTTCCTGAAACATTCTGCCTTGAGGGGCTGGACCCCCTGGTCTTCGAATCTTCCATGGGAGCATTGACCATCAATAACGACACCTTCTTGCCCCAGCTCCCCGAACGCCGGGCGTTGGTTGCCCATGTGCCTGAGGAGGGATGGTTAATCCATGCAGAGGACGGTCAATCATGGGAAGCACTCCTTGGTGAAGGCGGTGTTCTTTCCATGGACGCTGACCATTGCCCGATCAATTCCAGCATCAGCACGCCAGCTCGGCCACAAGACGGAAGTGCTTGGATTTGGGACACAAAGGTACGCACTTCGGGTGACATTCCCCTGATTGAATCCAATCAAAACTTGACTTTGCTCATGTCGGAAGGCGCCAACATGTCACTTTGCAAAGATTTGTTCAATCCGTATCCCTCAATCACTTTCCCAGTGGTTGAAGGGCCAGAGTTGATGGTTTCGTGGATGGGCACAACTTCTCGGTTTTGGACCACGCCTTGGGCCATTGCTACCAACGGGACGGTGCTCAACACTGGAATGACGTCGTTTACCATTCATAATCCAAACAACATCAGTGTGCCGTTGCGTTTGGACCGAGGCGGCAGTTTTGGTGAGGATTGGGGGCATAATTGGGATGGAGATTTCCTTGCTCCTGGAGACACGTCGTTTGAATTGACGCCACCGAGTGCCCCGTTAGCAACCATGTGGCTCTCGTACGAAGCAGGAGCGGTGGTGCTCCATCTTTCCAGTTATCAGTGAGGGATTGGCATTCGAATTTCAGTGCTTGGGGTCGGAGCCATTGGTTCAGTGGTTGCAGCATCCTTGGCCAGTACAGATGTTGAGGTTCACCTCCATGTTCGGGGTGAGCGAGGGGCACTTCAGATGCTTCAAGGACTCACCATAGGGGGGCACCAAACCATCGAGATAGAGGCCAGCAGGTTCTTGTTTTCCTGTGAGGAATTGCCGGTTGAGGATGGTCTTCTGCATGGTTCAGATGTGGTTATTCTAGCCTGTAAATCTCATGCAGTTGAACATCTTGCCCAAACGGCAGCTACCTTTGTGAAGCCAGACGGTGTAGTGATGGCCTTGTCCAATGGGTTAGGGCACATAACAACGCTTCG
>DUIU01000144.1 GCA_013330155.1 Candidatus Poseidonia sp.
GGCTGGTTCCAATACACCTTCCCCTCCGTTGCCGGGTGCGATGAAGGCTACGGACCAAGGCATGGCTTTGGCGTAGGCGTCGAACCGACCCGTTCGTTCGGTGTAGGCCGTCGTGTCGTCTCCCCACGAGTTGGAATGAATCACGCCACCATGTGAAGAGGATTCCCAAAGCAATTGGTCAACAGGAGGGGGCGCCCAACCGTCGGCTGAGACGATGTCTTGTATCACCAAGGTCGAACCGTGAGCCAAGGTCGAGCCGTTGCTTGGCGCTTGGCCTTGGCGGTAATTATCAACGTGGTGGCAGGCCAGTGAACCGATGACGTGCGTTCCGTGGCGATAATCGCTGTGACCGGGGGTGTCGTTGCCATCCACGCTCGAGTTCAAGTGGAGAATTTTCCGATGTTCCTCACCAAAGATACCTACAGCAGGATAGGCTGCACCGCTTTCAGCGTGAGGACTTGTCGATGAGGTTGCATTTCGAAAACAAGCATGGTCGGCATCAATTCCACTGTCTGCAACACCCAAAACGACTCCAGAGGCGTTCAAACCCAACGACCAGAAGGGGTGGTGGTCAAGCGTTCCTGCTTCCAACAACGCTGAGGCTTGGGCGTTTCGTGCCTTTGTCGTGAGAACAGGCTCAATCCAAAGCACGCCATCGATTTTGAGCAGCGGTTGGAGGGTTATGGCGTCCGGTACATGGACCGTGAACGAACCCGGAAGACTTCCTCCAACGTCAAGCGATGCTGAATGGATGGGGAGGCCATGGGCGGCCAGTGAAGATTGCACGGCTTCAATGCCACTCTGAGGAAGGCGTGGCTCGAGCAGAATCCGGTAGTACTGGGTCGTTGATTCAGCGGCGAGTGGTGCCCGAAACTCGGCCATTTCCGCCGACGCCACCGTCACCCATGAAGGCCAAGTTACACGGTTTTCATCAGCCCAAACCAGGAGGGCGTCGGTGCGAATGTTTCGCAGCGGATGAATGCCTTCCTCCTTCAGAATCTCCCATTGGTTCGAGGTCCACACTCCTTCCTTCAGCACGAGAAGATGTTCTGCGGGCGCCGTAGCTTGGAAGTCGTCTCCGGGAACGGCGTTCCAACCCGATGCCAATGGCATGAAGAGGAAGAGAACCATCATCAAGGCGACTCGCACATGTACACCAAGCGGTTGTTTTTCCTCAATCTATCGGTGGAAACCCCGTCCAATGGCGCGCCAGCGCGTTTAAGGATGGATGGCAGGTCGGATGGCCCGATGAAGGCCTATCGAGTCTCAGGAACCGCTCCGTTTGGTAGCCAGCGCCAGCCCTTTTCCTACGACCTCCCAGCAGCGGACGCCGATGCGGCGACCCACAAGGTCTACTCCCTGCTCGGCTCCCGTCACCGGGTCACTCGCCGAAGCATCAACATTGAGAGCGTTGGTGAAATTGACCCCCGCACTTCAACAGAACCCACCGTTCTCCACCACTTCCGCGACGAGATTGCCGCCAAAGGCGGACTCATCGCTCAAGCCAAGGAAGAAGAATGAAATCGGCCGGCAACGCCGCCCATCTTCTGAAAGGGCCGAAGTTTAATCCTTCCATTCTTCAGCCCAATCGAATAAACGTTGCATGATTGGGCTGAGGTCTCGACCGTCTTCTGAAAGGGCGTACCGGTTGTTTTGTGGACTTTCAGGGTTCATGCTGCGGACGATCAGCCGATTATCCTCCAGTTCTTTGATGCGTCGAGACACGGTGGTTGAGGACGCGTCCACCAAGGATTTGATTTCAGTGAAACGCAGTGGAGAGTCGCTTCGGTCAAGCACCATCAAAATATGCAGCGATTTTGATTTCGTCAACAACTCAAGAATCCGGTCAACTTTACCGTAGGTGGGATCACAATCATCGGTCACTGTCCATCACCCAAACAGAACCGCCATGTTTACACAAATAAAAGGGGAGTTTCATTTCTGTTACTTCCCCCCCTTCCCTCAACGCTCGTTGGCGCGGGATTCTTCAACCCCAACCAACTCCGAGGGGTGAACGACATGGTGGACCGCGCCCAACTCCAGCGCTTAGCTCAAGAGGTGGAAGCCCTCCGCAAGCGTCTCGAAGAGATCAACCTTCGAATTGAACAGGTTGACGTCGTCCTCGCAGAACACACCATCACCGATGCCGTTTTGGAAACGCTTCTCGGACATGATGCGGGGGCAAGCATTTCGACCCACCTCCCCATCGGTTCAGGAGTAAGCCTCCCCTATCGGCATCAAGATTCGCAAGAGGGTACGGCCCTCGTTGACCTGGGCGCGGGGGTATTTGGTGAACGCTCCTGGAGTGACGTTCGGGCATTAACTCAACAACGGCAAGCTGACATTCAACACCTTCGTGATGAACTCAAACAACAATCGGATCAGACGGAAACCTCGCTGGGTCAAGCCGCGCAGTCATTCAATCTCCTTGCAGAGCAACTCAAGCAACCCTCTCCAGCAGCCCCCACAGGTACACCCGCCATCGTAGAACCAACACCGGCGGACGAGGGCAACGAAGAACCAACATCAGAACCCCAAAACCGCCGGTCTCGCCGACGCGGAATGTTCGGCGGGGATTTGACCTTGGATGATTGAGGGATGAAAATGGGTCTATTCGATCGCTTTCGCAAGCGCGTCCATGAAGTGGCCGAAGAGACCGATGATGCTGCTCTTTCGGTTGAGGAGGCCTCCCAGGAAGCCCAGGCATTGTTGAATCAACCCGCCGCTCCAGAGGAGGAAGACTGGGATGATGTTGACGAGGAACCTGCTCAACCTCCGGTCCAAGAGGCCGACACGGACGACGACTGGGACACATGGGACGATGACGAACCCATGGCTCCCGTCGTGCTGACAAAGAAAGAGCGTAAATTTCTCGAACGTCAGCAAAAAGAACGCAAAAAACGGGAACAAAAAGCCAAGAAAGCCATGAAAAAACGAGGCGCAGTAGATGTGGCCCGCCCGCAAGGCTCCAAAGTGGATTTGTCCATGATGCGCACCACCACCGGCCGGCAACTCGTGCAGGTGAAACAGGCTCCAAAAGGCTCGAGTCAGAAAGCAGCGATTCAGATGCAAGGTGGGCAAACCATTGACGTTGACCTCGGAGGCGGTGTTGTCGCTGAAGGAGGGCGAATCATCAAACCCGGAGAAGCCCTGGATAATTTGCTTGAAGAACTGGAATGGGTTCTTCTCGAATCCGATATTTCTCAACGCGCCACAGCGGCCATTATCGATAGTCTACGCCATGCTTTGGTTGGCGCTCGCCTCCGAAAAGGAGCGGATTTATCCAAGGTCTTGGAAGCCGCTCTGAAGCGTGCCCTGCACGCCCTTCTCCAAGCTGGCTACTGGGATTTTGATGCGACGGTTGAGGGCTTTGTAGAAGCCGGCGACCTTCCCGTGGTCATCATGTTGGTGGGGGTCAACGGCACGGGGAAAACCACCACGGCCGCCAAAATCGCTCAACGCCTTCTCAACAACGGCCGGACGGTCATCGCTGCGGCCGGTGACACATTCCGTGCAGGAGCGATTCAACAACTTGAGTCACATTGCGAACGCTTGGGCATTCGTTGCATCTCGAGTCAACGAGGGGGCGATTCAGCGGCCATTGCGCGCGATGCCATTGATTCAGCGAAGGCCAAAGGCATCGATGTGGTATTGGTTGATACCGCAGGAAGGATGCAGAACAAAACCAACTTGATGAACGAACTCAATAAGGTCCGAAAGGTCACGAACCCTCACTTGACGCTCTTTGTTGGCGATTCCCTGGCTGGAAACGACGCTGTGGAACAGGCCCAGATGTTCCAAGAAATCATGCGCTTCGACGGGGCGGTTTTGACCAAGATGGACACCGATGCCAAGGGTGGCGCCGGGCTATCCATCGCCTTTGCAACTGGACGACCGATCGTTTTTGCTGGTGTTGGTCAAGGCTACGAAGACCTGTTGCAATTCGACCCAGACTGGTTGCTTGACCAGTTGTTTGAGTAGGGCGTAGGGAACAAAAACCCCCTCCCCTTTCCACGCTACATGGCCGATATGTTTGCTGACGAAGATTCCGCTCGTTTCTTTCAAATGATGCAAATGCTTCAGCGGTCAACCTTGCTCCAGATGGGCTATCTGCCGGACCAATCGGGTACGTTTCACTACAACATGGGTGAGGCAAGAGAAGGCATCGAAGTGCTTCGTATGTTTCAGCGAAAAACCAATGGCAATTTGAGCGACCAAGAGACACAGATGCTTCGAGCGGTGATCAGCGAACTCCAGATGCAATTCACGCAAGCCCCGCAACGGCGGCGGCAACGCCAGGAAGAAGAGGCCCAGAGTGAAGTGATTCGCGAAACCTTCTCCCAACCACAAGACGGTCCAACTGAAGACTTGTCAACTGCGGCTGAAAGCGAGGAAGAGTAGCGGTTGTTTGATGAGTCACCGCCCGTTGCGTTGAGTTGATTGGCATGGGTTTGGTCACCGAAATCGACGATGATGCAGCACCAACGGTGCTGATCGTTGACAACAACCCAATGTCCTCACTGCGTCTCTCCAATTTGTTCAAAACCCGCAACTTCAACGTCGAGGTTTGCGAAGACGGCGACCAAGCGGTCGATGAGTACATTCGACTTGACCCGGAACTTGTTGTGCTCTCGCTCGATATCCCCTCGCTCGATGGTCACCTTGCAGCGTTGGAAATGCGTGAACATGGTGGCGAGAGCCGAATCGTGTTCGTAGCCCCAACCCGTATGGCCGACCTCGCTCGAAACGCAACCTTCTCGGCTGGCGCCGTGGCTTGGTTGCAAAAGCCCATTTCGGGGGAGACTCTTGAGTCAGCCTGGTCAACCATTCTCGGGCCCATTCCCGAAGCACCCGGTTTGGACGACCTCGATGAGTTGTATCCCGACCGCGTCCAAATCGAGGAAGACGCCGGACCGCTTACCATGCCCCTCCCACTTCCGGCGTTGGGAGGGTTGCCGCCACTCGGTGAGTTACCTCCCCTCGGCGAACTGCCGGACCTTCCCGTCGTCGTCCCCGTTGAATCGGATACGGTCAAGCCAAAGAAAGGCAAGAAACGTCTCTTCGTGTTGGTCGTGATTGGTTTGATTGCCGGAGGAGCAGGTTATGCTTACCAGCAGGGCATGCTGCCTGTGTGATGGCCGCTTCCTTTCACCAACTGCGTTGAAGCAATGGCCCAATTTCTTAATACCAATCCACGAGGAGGTGCTGTACATGGACCGAAAACCGCTTCTTGCGCTTGGCCTTTGTTTAACGATGCTTTTGGCCGGCTGTCTGAACGTCACAGAAAACGTTGAGGTGCCCGATGTGGTGCTTCCTGATGATTGGTCGTCCATCACGGCACGAACGGTGGCCAGCCCCCAACTTTTTGCCTACGATGATTGCGAAGAACTTGAGCTATCTCTGAAACAATCCATTGAAGAACAATACCGGGTTGAAATCATGCAGGCGGTGGCCGAGCAGTACTACTACGGCGATTTCATGTGGGCCGAGGATGCAGAAATGGCCATGGACGATGGCGCGGTGGCCGACACCGGTTCGGCTGCCCAGCCCAGGACAACGACGCCAAACCGCGTTGAAGGCGAAGATTTCTCGGGCACCAACAACCAGGAAGCAGGTGTTGATGAGGCCGATTTCCTGAAGACCGACGGCTACCACATCTACTACTTGCAAGGCCGCAACCTCCACATCTTCGGTGTGCCAGAATTTGGAGCGATTGAAGAGGCGTACAACACCACCCTTTCTGGAACTCCCGTAGCGATGATGCTTGACGGCGATCAACTCGTGGTCATTTCAACGCTGAATCCCTGGTCCATTTCGCCAAACCATCCGGTGGTCGACGCCATGGGTTGGGAGGATTCCTATGGTTCGTGGCGCACGAGCAGTTTGACCAAGTTCACGGTCTTTGATATCACGAACCGAAGCGCCCCAGACATTGAACGGGAACTCTTCATCGAAGGGTCGTACATCACGGCACGCGAGGTCAGCGGGACGGTTCGAACCATCACCCACGCTTGGATGGACGTTCCTGGCGTACAATCGTGGCTTGACCTTCCCACGGGCTATTGGAATTTAGACTACGAAGACCCGCTCCGCTTGGAAATTCGAGAAAAGGTGGCCTACCAAACGATGCTTAGCAACAGCGAAGCACTTGATGGCCTCACACTCGCCGATTTGATTCCTCAAGTGTACGAATACAGCAACGGCGAAGTGGCTGTTCACGCCATGAGCGACAACGCTTGCCGTGATTTCGTTGCGCCAGAGGACAGCATGGAGCGAGGCATCTCCAGTATTTTCTCACTGGATTTGACTTCCACCGACTTTGATTACGAAGTCGACCACGTGGTGGGTACTTACCCGCAGGTTTACGCCTCCAGCGACGTGCTGGTGTTGGCTGAATCAGCGTTCTCCGGATGGTGGTTTTGGGGCAACGACGGCATGGACGAGATGACCAACCTCCACACCTTTGACATCAGTGCGCCCGATGCTACGCTGTACACCGGCTCAGGGCGCATCGCTGGGACTGTTTTGAATCAATTTTCACTCTCCGAGCACGAAGGCGTGCTTCGGGTGGCGACGACTGTCGGCCAGTGGGCGCGGTGGTGGATGGACGACCCCGAACCGATGTCCTCTCAACTCGTCACGCTGGTTCGCTCCATGGATGTTGACACGGGAAAACAAGTCCTCGTCGAGGCCGGCCGTGTGGACGGCATTGCACCAGGCGAACGCATTTGGAGCGCACGCTTTGATGGCGACCGCGCCTACATCGTGACCTTCGAACAAATCGACCCGTTGTGGGTGATCGATGTCGCTGATGAGACCAACCCAACCATCCTTGGCGAACTCAAGGTCCCCGGTGTTTCGACCTACATCCACCCGCTTTCACGAGACCATTTGTTGACTATTGGCCTTGCGCCAGCGAATGAAGATGGAACGGGACTCGATTGGTCGGGCACGCAGATTTCTTTGTTCGATATCATTGACCCAACCGACCCGCAGCAGGCCGACGCCCTGCGTCTTTCGCCGGTTGCACGCGACCAAGCCAACATGTGGTCGTGGTCGTCTTCTGAAGCGACCTATGAGTCCAAAGCCTTCCAGTATTGGGCGCCGAAATCCATGCTCGCTGTGCCCCTTTCCACGTACCGATACGCCGAGGCCTACGAGAACGGAAGATACACATGGTCGTATCAACACATCTCCAAACTCATGTTGGTTGAGGTCAACGAAACAGATGGCAACCTTTCACTGTACGGTGAAGTGAATCACTCCTCGTTTTACGACAGGGAAGAGGATAACCGATACTGGGGTTGGGGCGAGCAAAACATCCGGCGCTCCATATTCATGGGCGACTTTGTGTATGCGATTTCACCCGCCGGTATCACGGCCACCAACCTGACCACCATGGAAGAATCGGCCCGCCTTGCCATTCCTCACTCTGATGTCTACGAGCGGTATTACTACGCCGAAGACGGGGTGGTTGCGGAGGACAGCTCCGATGAAAGCGACGAGCGAGAAGAGGACAGACCCAGCGACTCATCGTCTGATGACGACGCCCGCGAACCAAGGGACGCTTGACCCCAGACGCTTCATCATCACCCTCATGAGGGGGTCCTGTATGGAGTGAACCATGCGCACTGCGGTGGCCACTTTTGGTTTTGGTCGGCCGGACTTTTTTGAGCGCATGCTTCGTTCGTTAGGGACATGCCTTGAGGTGTCGAACGGAACGGTGGATGTGTTTCATTTCCTCGACGGTGGCCCGGGGTCTGAACAGGACGCTCTTCGGGCCGTGATCGAAGCGAGTGGCGTACCTTACGCCTCCATTGTCGCCCGGCCTGAAAATTTGGGAGTCGGACGACAACTCATCGGTGCTCGAAGAGAACTGCTCGATGTGGAAGGCTACGACCGCATGGTGTTGGTTGAGGACGACATTGAATTGAATTCCACCTACCTGACTTCGCTGTTGAGTCTGTCAGATTGGGCTGAAACATACGCCGATGTTGGAACGGTCCAGGTTTGGAACGTTGAAGCGGGCTCCAAAGAAACCCTTCATCCTTATCTGCATCAAGTCGAGTTGACCAATCGGCACTTTGTCACGTACTGCCTGACCAAGCGAGTCTGGGACATCATCAAACCCGT
>DUIU01000148.1:0-684 GCA_013330155.1 Candidatus Poseidonia sp.
TCTGCTCCTTCCATGAACGAGCATGATTCAATCGCCTTATCAATTCATACCCGCCACAGCAAGCGGCCAAGGGGAAATTTCCTTGGGTCAAGCGGGGCCATCAATGGTCTCGGATGATGATGTAGCGGCCAAGGGCCTCTTGCCACATGATCTTCTGTCCAGCTTGGATGTTCATGGCTGAATCCTCACTGGGCATGGGGAGGATCATCATGGAGTAGTCTCGGTCGTTCATGGCATGGACTTCGTTGCCATCCAGGTGTGTGACAGTGGCCGTTCCCTTCTCAATCATAGGGACGTTGATGGAATCGGTGACGGTTCCAACGTGGGAGATTTTCTTTCCGNNGGTAACCGACGTCTCAAAGGCACTCTTACCCCAATCATACGCACAATAGCCTCGTACACGCTGGTCTTTGTCAACCGATACTTCTGCTCCTTCCATGAACGAGCATGATTCAATCGCCTTATCAATTCATACCCGCCACTGTCCGTGGCCAAGGCCAAATTCCGCAGGGGTCAGAAACGCCATCAATGGTCGCGGATGATGATGTAGCGGCCAAGGGCTTCTTGCCACATGATCTTCTGTCCGGCTTGGATGTTCATGGCAGAATCCTCACCTGGCATGGGGAGGATCATCATCGAGTAGTCTCGGTCGTTCATAGCGTGGACTTCGTTGCCATCCAAGTG
>DUIU01000148.1:1062-2972 GCA_013330155.1 Candidatus Poseidonia sp.
GAGATTTTCTTTCCGGTGAAAATGCTCTCAAGAGAAAGGCGAGCCTTTGCTGAGCCGTGCTTTCCAGGTTTGGACTTGGAGATGCTCAGAATTTTGTAGGCCTCTTCGTCGACGACGCAAAATCGTCCAACTTTCAACGTTCGAATCTCAACTCGGTCGGTGCCTGGCATGGTATCACTCGAATTCGCTGTCAAGGTGTTGGCTTATCACCCTTCGCCCGAATGGACTTGGAATATTATAAATCACGAACATCAAAACGCTGGCCCGATTGTTCATGCGTTTGAGCGGTGATGAGCCCATACAGGGCAACTGCGACGTCCTCTGGTTGAGCGAGTTGGCCATTCTCATTGTAGCCAACGAAATTATCCAGCAACGGGAAATCCTCAAGCGGAGCCGAACGAATCGCCTCTTGCATGGCTGTATCGACGATGCCGGGGGCGACCGAAACAGCTGTGATGTTTTCTGACGCACCTTCATCAGCGAGGCAACGGGTCCACATGTCCAAACCGGCTTTGGCCGTGCAATACGCAGACCATGACGCAAGCGGACGAAGCGCAGCCCCGCTGGAAATGGTCGTGACCCGAACACGATGTGCACCTTTCATCGATGGGTGAAGCGCTTGAGTTAGATGCTGAACCCCAACAAGATTGACCATCATGGAACGGGACCATTGGGATGGGTCCGCTTTGAAGAGCGGCTGAATTGGATGAATATCACCGGCGTTGTGAACCAAACCGTCGAGCTGAGAAACGCTCGACAAAATCTCCGTTGCTGATTGTGCAACCATGTCAGGATTTGCGAGGTCGCATGCCACCGCAAACGAATTCGGTGAAATCGATTGAACTTCTTGCGTGGTTTCGAGGAGTGCTTCGCTTTGCCGAGCGAGAAGAGAAACGGTGGCTCCAGCTTTGGCCAGTTCAAGACAAATCGCCCGACCGATGCCTTTCGAAGCACCGGTGACGACGTACGTTTGCCCTTCAAGTCCGCTCACAAATTCACCTCAGTAGGTGTAGAAACCTTGGCCCGATTTACGACCAAGTTTCCCTTCGTCCACCATCTGAATCAGGAGAGGGGCAGGCGCATACTTCTCGGTGCCAAAGCCTTCGTGAAGGACGTTCATGATGTGAAGCACGGTGTCGTTCCCGATGAGGTCGGAAAGGGCCAGAGGACCAATGGGGTGGTTCATTCCGAGCTTCATGATACCGTCGATGGCTTCGGGTTCGGCCACACCCTCTTGCAGGGTCAAGATGGCTTCGTTGATCATCGGGCAGAGAATGCGGTTGGAGACAAAGCCCGGAGCATCGTTGCACGACAAGGCGGTCTTGCCCATCTTTTCTGCCGCTTCGACAACGGCTTGATTCGTCCCGTCGCTCGTGCCGTCTCCATTGATGATTTCAACGAGTTTCATGATGGGAACTGGATTCATGAAGTGCATGCCGATGACCTTGTCCGGTCGGTTCGTTGAACCAGCGATGGTTGAAATGGAAATCGATGAGGTGTTGGAGGCGAGGATGGTTTCTGGTTTGCAAATCCCGTCCAATTCCGAAAAGATTTCGGCCTTCAACGACAGAATCTCAGGAACGGCCTCAACGACTAAATCGCAATCAGCGCAAAGGTTACGGTCGGTGCCGGTGGTGATACGACCGATGGCTGAATCAGCGTCAGCCACCGTCATTCGTTCCTTCATGACCAGTTTTCCAAGGCTGAAGTTGATGGTCTCCATGCCCTTCTGAATGTAGTCTTCTTTGATGTCGATCATGACCACTTCGTAGCCCGCGACCGCCGCCACTTGTGCGATACCGTTGCCCATTTGTCCTGCGCCAATGACACCAATCTTCTGAATCATGTTGTTCACCTGTAGTGAACGCCATGAGCATGCCGTTCAAGAAGATGCGTATTCCAAACGACGG
>DUIU01000146.1:0-238 GCA_013330155.1 Candidatus Poseidonia sp.
TTCTTTGTCGAGGTACTTGACGTCCCCTACTGTAGCGCTTGCGGCAGCGAGGACGCCTTCATCCTCGGACGCTAACATGGCATCCAGGAATGGGAGTGCGTCCCATGTGAGGCGGCGGAAAAGACGGGTGAGCACGTCAGCCATCGCCCGTTGAACCAAAGTCTCCTCACGTTCGTGCAGGCGTAGGGCCAGCTGGTGGCCAAAGTCTCGGTCAGCCTCAATGGCTTTGGCCAAGCAG
>DUIU01000146.1:341-14183 GCA_013330155.1 Candidatus Poseidonia sp.
CCGACCGTGGCGCTAGCGGCGGCCAGTACGCCCTCATCCTCGGACGCTAACATGGCGTCCAAAAACGGGAGCGCGTCCCATGTGAGGCGGCGAAAAAGGCGGGTGAGTACGTCAGCCATCGCCCGCTGAACCAACGTCTCCTCACGCTCGTGGAGACGCAAGGCCAGTTGGTGACCAAAGTCTCGGTCGGCCTCGATGGCTTTGGCCAAGCAGAGGGTCACCTTGTTGGCCACCTCGGCGACCGGGTCGGAGGCTCTTCGCAGAAGAATTTCTTTGAGGCCGAGCGGTTCAATGAGGGGTTTTCGCTCCAAAAGAAGGCGAACCCATTCGAGCAGCAAGAGGCGGCGGTCCAAGTCGCCGCCCTCGAGGCGTTCAAGGAGCCAACGAGCCGCAGCGACACCATGGTCATGCGCCACCACCGTACTGGACATGCGAGGCACGACGGCGTGAGCGTTCCAGTCCATGTGTTGAGGCCCTGCGTCGGGTTGAGTGTGCCAAGTACCAGGCCGTTCAGCCAACGCGATCGATTCCACGAGATGGTAGCCTTGGTGAACCGGTTGGCCGTAAGGTACGGTGGCCAAACCGTTGATCAAAGCGATGCTGAGCCACCAACGGTCGGTATTGGGGGCGTGTGGGTCAAAGGCTTGGGCCAGCCAATCGGTGGCGATGTGAAACAGCAAGCGGTGAGCCACATCGTCCATTCTCCGGCCCAACCACTTTTGATGAATTTCAAACGGGTCATCGCTCAAATTCATCCGATGTGGGACGATGAGGTCAACAACGGTGTTGAGATGCCGGTCGAACATGCCGCGGTCAATGTTGAGGATGCCGAGTCCTTCTTCGAACAAACGATGAGGAGAAGTGGGGGGAATGGGGGGGAAATCGGGGTCGGACATCGGCGGCTCTGGTAGCGGCCACGCTTCAGTGCCGCGTTCAAGGGCTTCAACAAGCCCCGTTGCCACACGCTCAAACGCTGCATCGGAGATTTTGGTTCGGCTCTTGCTCACGCTGTTGACCTCCAAATACCATCGGGAGAACGTAGACTCAAATGTCCAGTTCAATGTTGAGGTTCTGAATCAGTTCCTTGTATCGGTTTCGAATGGTGACTTCTGTAACACCAGCGACTTCAGCGACTTCACGCTGCGTGCGGCGCTTTCCACACAGCACCGAGGCGATGTAAATGATGGATGCGGCAATACCGGTTGGGCCACGGCCGCTGGTCAATTCCTTTTCTTGGGCGGCTTTGATGAGTTCGTAAGCCTTGGCTTCGACGTCAGCATCAAGACCAAGTCCCGAACAGAAACGAGAGATGTAATCCTCTGGGCCAGTTGGCATGATCTTCATCTTCAGTTCTCGGACCATGAATCGGTACGTACGTCCGATTTCCTTGCGGCCGGTACGGGAAGCTTGTCCGATTTCGTCAAGGGTTCGAGGTACGCCACACTGACGGCAAGCCGCATAGAGGGATGCCGCGGCGACACCTTCGATGGAACGGCCTCGGATCAACCGCTTGTCCACGGCTTTCTTGTAGTTCACAGCTGCAGCCTCACGAACTGACTTGGGGAGTTCCAATCGGCTGGCCATGCGGTCAAGTTCGGCGAGGGCCATTGCAAGATTGCGTTCAGTGGCGTTGCTCACTCGGCTTCGCTTCTGCCACTTTCGCATGCGGTAAAATTGGGAGCGGTATCGAGAATTGATGGTCTTCCCGGAGTAATCCTTGTTTTGCCAGTCGATGTCCGTGGACAATCCTTTGTCGTGAAGCATGACGGTCATGGGTGCACCGGTACGGGCGCGCTGGTCGCCTTGTTCGGGTGAAAAGACACGCCATTCGGCGCCCTGGTCAATGACGTTGTCTTCCAAGACCAATCCACAATCGTCGCAAACGACTTCGCCACGGGTCTCATCTCTAGAGAGCGATCGGCTTGAGCATTCAGGGCATTTGACAATATCTTCGACTTGTTGTTCATCCATAGTAATCCCACACGTGTTCACATCGATGTGCGAACCTATTTAACCCCTTTTGGAATTCGTATATATACTTGATGATTCAATTTATTCTAGAATCATTCGAAGGTCACCTGCTCTGGAAAAATCGCCTCCCGAACCGATTATGAACGGTTAACCCCTGAACGGAGTTGAGGGGGGGACATGGGGACCAACAAACCGCCGGAACACATCACCCTCACCCCAGGGAAACGAGTCCTCTTTCTCACCAAAGATTTGGACCTCATCAAACAACAACTCTACGAAGGACTGGATTTGCGAATGGAAGACCTCACGATAGAGGACCTCCTTGACGACATCAACACCGACGTGATGACGCCCGCATGGGTGTGTTTCGACCACGACCCGGCTGAAATAGCAAAGAACGCCTATGCAGGTCTCATGCACAACGGTCTTCGAGTGTTCCGAGAAAACGCCCTCAAGGACGGAAATTTCGAGGTCATCGTCTCCGGACAGCGAAAAGGCACGGGGTCGAGCCGAGAGACCGCTGCCCAATGCGAACGCTGGGCGGGCATTGGCATCGTTATTGCCGCATCATTCGCACCCATCCACGAACGCAACAACATCAACCTCGGCCAGTTGATGGGGAGCCATGTCATGCTTGAACGGCTCCAAAATGGAGAAGCCATACCGCTCAAGGAATTTACCGGGCAATACGATCCGGTCACTCAACTCATCGTTGAATACGGCGGCCTGTTCCCCTTCGCAAAGGCACTCAAAGCAGGTGAACTTGACCTTGCGCCACTCGACACCCCTCACCAACCGATGACGATGGCTGAACACATCATCAGCCGAAACCTCGTCGGGCAGCCTGACGGTCAATGCGTCAAGCCTGGCGACCCCGTCATCGCCCAAGTGCAGGGAGGCTACTCACACGAGTTCACCACAGCTCAAGTTCACACCTTCCTGCAAGAGGAATACGGGGCGGATTACGCTCTGCCAAACCCCGGAAAATTTGCTGTTTTTGAAGACCACCTGCTTTACGCCCATCACAATCCCAAATTTGTGCCTTTCATGCACAAAGTACAGACGCTTCGGGATTTACAAGTGGCGTTTCAACAGCACACGGGCGTTCGCGATTATTCAGCCGTGGACGGGGTGTCCCCGGGAATATGCCATCAAGTCGCTCGAGAGGAGTTCATTGAAATCGGGGATTTCATCCAAGCCACCGATTCCCACACCTGCATGGGCGGAGCCTCAAACGCTTTGACGTGGGGCGTGGGGGCCACCGAATACGCCAATCTCGTCAGTGCTGGATTTACCTTCGTCAAGATTCCTGAGTCCATCCGATTTGAACTCGTGGGGAAATTGCACCATGGCTGTACGGCCAAAGACATCATTCTCGCCATTTTAGCCGACCATGCTCGAAAGGAGTTAACGCTGAATCGGAGCATGGAATTCGGCGGGCCTGGTCTGGCCTCGCTCTCCATTGACGAACGAGCAACGCTCTGCAACATGGCCACTGAATGCTCGGGGCGAACCGGTATCTGTGAAGCCGATGATGCGTTGATGGCATGGATGCTCAAGGCACAGCCTCACCTCGATGAATCCGAACAACGCGCTCGCATGGTCGCCCCCGACGAGGGAGCAAACTATGACGGCGGAGTCCACACCATCGACCTCTCATCCATTGTACCCATGGTTGCTCATCCAGGAAATCCTGACGAAGGCATTCCAAGCGATCCGACCAACGGGGCCAACATCGCTGACATCGGAGCGGTGGCCGTTGACATCGCTTACGGCGGCTCATGTACGGCTGGAAAAGAAGATGACATCGCTTACTATGCTGAGGTTTGCCAAGCTGCCAAGGATGCTGGACTCACCGTCAAAGAAGGCGTAGATTTCTACATTCAGTACGGCTCAGGCCAAGTCAAAGCACTCGCCGAACGTATGGGTTGGCATGACCTGTTTCTCGAAGTCGGTGTCAAACTCATTGACCCGGGGTGCGGGGCGTGCATCGGAGCAGGCCCCGGAGTATCCATCACACCCGACCAAGTGACCGTTTCAGCCATCAACCGCAATTTCCAGGGGAGGAGCGGTCCTGGTAAACTCTACCTCGCCAGCCCCTTAACCGTCGCAGCGTCGGCCTTTACCGGCCACATCAGCATATGGAACCCAGAATTGTTCGCTTAGCGGATTTCCATTCTGTGTCCGCTTTTTGCCCTTCTTCATCGCGGTTCGCCTGTGGAGATTATAATCCCTCAAAGAACGGGATGATTATCTGTCGGCCCGACGTCAATGGACGGAGGAGGACCGAGGGAGGTGAACGCCCATGGCAGGCACAGCAGAACGCATGGCAAAAAATCAGAAGCAGGTCGCAATTTCAGAATTCTTTGAGAAAAACAAGCACTTTCTTGGTTTTGATTCCCTTACCCGCTCCCTCATCACGGCCGTCAAAGAAGCGGTTGACAATTCACTTGACGCTTGTGAAGAAGCGCGCATATTGCCCGAAATTCGAGTTCAAATCAACAAGATCGATGACAAAAAGAACATCATTGAACTGAAGACCGAAGACAACGGCCCTGGCATCCCAAAGCGCAGCATCGAGAAGGTGTTCGGCCAACTCTTGTTCGGTTCCAGATTCCACGCGATTCGTCAGTCTCGAGGGCAACAAGGCATCGGAATTACTGGAGTGGTCATGTACAGTCAATTGACGACGGGACGGAAAACCCATGTCCGCTCAAAAATTGCGACGGAGACCTCGGCAGCCACCGTCGATATTGGTCTTGACACACGCAAAAACAAAGCCACCAAAACCAATGAAGGCCGCGAATTGTGGGAGCGCCCCGACGGTACGCTGAAAGAACACGGGCTGGAAATCACCTGTAGAATGAAAGCCAAATACCAGCGAGGAAGACAAAGCGTCTACCAATACCTGCGTATGACCAGCATCGTAAACCCTCACGCCGATATCACATTTGTTGACCCGGACGGTGAAGTTCACCACTGGCCAAGAGTCACGGAGCGTCTTCCGCGGAAAGTGGAAAGCATCAAGCCGCACCCTCACGGAATCCATCTCGGAACCCTGCAACGTATGTGCACCGAATCGACGGACAGTCGAATGACCTCGTTTCTGTACAAGAATTTCAGTGGTGTTTCATCTCGTGCAGCCAAACAACTGCTCGAAGCCGCGGGGGTTTTGGAAAAGGCAAAACCAAAATCGATGAAACCCGACCAAATTCGTGCGCTTCTCGAGGCCTTCCAAGGCGAGCGTTTGCTCAACGATAAAGCGGTCAAATTGCTCAATCCCCCTACCAATTGTTTGTCGCCCATCGAGGAGTTGCTCATCAAAAAGGGCCTCTCGAAGACCATCGATTCTCGCTTCGTCACCACCATGACGCGCTCGCCCACGGTCTCTCAAGGCAACCCGTATCAAGTGGAAGTCGGCCTGATCTTTGGAGACGGCATGGCAGCGGACAAGCCCGTTGAAGTGCTCCGATTCGCAAACCGCGTGCCGCTGATGTACCAACAAGGTGGTTGTTTGCTGACGAAAGCCATTGAATCGGTTGACTGGCGACAATATGGAATGGACCAAGCCGGTGGACGGGGCGTCCCGAAAGGCCCAGCAGCCATTCTGGTCCATCTGGCAAGCACGAACGTTCAATTCACTTCGGAAGCCAAGGAAGCCCTCGCCGAAAACGGCGAGGTCATGGACGAAGTTCGAAAAGCCATGTTGGAAATGGGACGAGGGCTCCGAAAACACCTTGAGAAAAAGAAGAAAATGGTCAAGGTCCAAGAGAAGTTCGAACTGGTGAACGATATCATCCCCGCTATCGCTGAAAAATCAGCGGCCATTTTACAACGCCCCGTTCCAGATTTGGCCGGCTCAATCACGAGGATCATGGGAGCGGTTATCGCAGAGAGCACCACGACTTGGAACAAGGAAACCAAGATGGTGGACATTGCCATCAAGCTGTTCAATTACACTTCGCGTGCTCGCGCCTACACCCTTCTTGCCTCTTGGCCAGAAAGTGCCGGGGCAAGCATGGAAAACAACACCACTGGGGGGCGGAAAGAAGCAACAGGGGTTTGGGCGTGGAAACTTGAAACCCTTGACCCAGGCGAAACCTACACCATCACCTATGCGCTGAATGGATTGGAAAAGGGAGATTGGACGGAAACCGATGTGTTTTATCGAGGCAGTCAAGAAGTCATTGGTGCCTCAAAAATGGATGAAAAACTTCTGGAAGAAATTCGCCGTCAAGAAGCCAGGGAACAAGGCGAGGAAGAAGAGAGTGGCGAGGAAGAGGTCTCCCTTGAGGATACAGAGGAGAATGACGCCCCCCCTGAAATCGCTGATGACCAACCAAAGCCCTCGGGTCAACAAACCCTCATGGGGTTCGGGAGTGATGCATGATGTCCGCCAGCCACACGCCAGAGGAAACCAAAATTGCGCTGCACGAAGTTGTCACAGAAATGTACGACAAAATTGTCAAAGGCGAGCCTCCCACCATGACGTTGCCCGTCCGAACCAAAAACAACATTGGATTTGACAAGTCGCTCGGGGTCTACAAATACGGCAAGAAGCGGTCGATTCGAGATGCTACAAGCCTTGGTTCTGCCAAGCAATTGCTACGAGCCCTTTACGTGGTGGAATTTATTGAAGAAATGATCAACACCAACAAATCCTCGACCCTCAGAGAGATGTATTACATCTCGGAGAGTTGGGGCCTTGGAAAGTTCTCATCCCAGAACGAATCCAACAATCTCGCTGAAGATTTGGAAGTCGTGACCAAATGCCTTCGTGAAGACTTCAAGCTCCGCCCGGAAGAAGATGGAGCCAGAATGATTGGAAACATCACCCTTCAGGAACGCAACCGACGAGGAGAATGGATGCGAATCAACGCTCGCGACGATGTAGGCGACTCTGGATACGGCGTTCCTTACAACGTGGAAGAGGAGAAAATTGAGTTGCTTGAGCATGATGTCAAGTTCATCATGGCCATTGAGACCGGTGGTATGTTTGACCGGCTCATCGAAAATGGCTTCGATGAAGCATACAATTGCGCCCTTGTCCACCTCAAAGGCCAGCCTGCTCGTTCTACACGGCGCATCTTGAAGCGAATGAGTGAGGAATGGGACTTACCCGTCGTCGTTTTCCTTGACGGCGACCCGTGGTCGTTCCGAATCTTTGCCTCCATTGCTTACGGAGCCATCAAGACGGCGCACATTTCCGAATACCTCGCCACCCCAACCGCCACCTACCTCGGCATTACATCGGATGACATTGAGGCCTACGACCTCCCAAGCGACGACCTTTCCTCACGAGACGTTGACGCGTTGAAGGCTGAACTTTCTGACCCACGGTTCGCCGACGCATGGTGGCAAGAGCAGATCAACATGATGCTGGAACTTGGCAAAAAGGCTGAACAGCAATCGTTGGCCAAATATGGACTTGATTTCGTCACCGACACCTACCTACCTGAGAAATTGAATGATTTGGGCCTAGCCTGATTTCATCAGCGAGCCTTATGGAGGAAGAGGGTCTGGAAAGCAATGATGCAAGCACCCGAGCCTGCCAAACGCTCCCCTTGGGGATTTAGGCTTGCTGTGGCCGGCGCCCTCATGCTGTTGATCGGTACCGTGATGGTGGTCAGCCAATCGGAAACCATCAGCGCTACGATGGACCCGAGGGAACAGCATCACGACAAACCGTACGTTGGAGAAGGGACTTTTCCAACCGGTGAGCTCACCGACACATGTTACCGGTTTTATCAGCAGGCAGACGACATCGAAATGACCGTTCAACTCTACCGTGTTGAAGGCTCCTCGTTGGTGGGAGATGCGCTTGAAGAGAGCAAGTGCATGCTCGACTGGCAGGTGATGGCCGCAGACGGAACGACTTTCGCCGAACAAGGTTCATGGCAACTCAACGGAACAGGGAAGTACGCTTTGGTCACAACGTGTGAAACCAATTGTGAAGAAGCCACGGGGTGGTTGATTTCGGTTGACGCCATCCAATCCGACCTGCTCTCTTCAACATGGTTGATGGTCGGTGGAGCCATGTGTTGCTTGGGCATTCTCACAACCCCTATCGCACTAACCGTCTATCTCGCCTCAAAACCAAGTCGGGCTCCCCGCGTCATGATGGTTGGCCCAGAGGGACAATTAATTCCCATCACTGACGTAAACCCTGACCATCCGACATTGTTCACACAAGCTTCTGAACAAAACGCAAACCAGCCGACGGTGGCCCCACCATTTGCAGATACAGCCGAACATCAACCGTCAGAAGCATTTGTCGACGGCCTCAACGATGTAGCTGCAGGAACCCTGTTGACCACCGAACAAGTCTATGCACTCATGCGAGGAGATGTCGAGGGCGCCCAAGAACACACCAAGACCGGTCGATATCAAACCACCACGGCTGAAGACGCCATTCAAGATGCTGCTAACGTAGCGGCCATTGCTTCGTGGGATGAAGGCGTGCCACTTGCCGAGCCGCAACCCGTTCAATCAAAACCCCTCACAGCAAAGAGAAACATGGACGTTCCTCAATCCGAGAAACCCAGTGAATCGTGGAAGGATTGGGACGAGCAGTAACTTAACGGTGCGTTCATAGAGGAGGGGGGACTACCCAACCTCGGGTTGAGGAGTATGAACGACATTGACCGAGCACTGTACCTTCTGCAAAACAAAGTTCGTCGCCAAATCTTGGAGCGCTTGGCCCGAGAGCCGCACTACCCCATGCAATTATCAGAGTTGATCGGTGTAAGTCAACCCGCCGTGGTCAAACATCTCAAAGAACTCGAGAAGGGCGGAATGGTCTCCAAGAACAAGGTTCCGTCAGAAAAAGGCGGGCCACCACGAACCATTTACGCGGTTGAGCGTGCCATGTCCATTCATGTTGATATCGGTCCAGATTTGTTCCGTTGTGAAGAACGAAAACTCCCTGCAGGGGGCCCAATGCGATTGTCAACCAACCTGCCAAAGGCCTCCGTTCCTATTGCTGAATCACTGAGCGGGCGTAAAAAAATCGCTGTCGCAGAAGGTTTGGCGCACATGCGAACCCTGGCTTCGGTTCTCGAAGAGTTGGATGCCCAACGGGATGCATTGATCTCCCTTCACCAACATGTCCGCCAACGTGTGTCCGCTGCTGTTGAAACGGACTTCGAATCCTACGAGGAACGAAGCATCATCCAAACCATGGTTGAGGCAACAGGAGAGCGCCTTGACCTTACAGCTCTTGTCCAACAAGAACTGGTTGGCCAAGGCAACGTGGGCGATGTCATCAACACCCTGCGTTCAAGGTTGGAAAAGCAGATTGCTCGAAGGTCTGGACAAGTCATCGCTGCTCCGCTTGACACCGAGCTCCGATGGTACCTTGGACCGAAGTCCAAGTGAATTCATCAAAGCAAATCAGTTGTCAAGCTCGTCTGCAAGGACTGAAACGAGAGACGATTGTTCAGCCAATCGCTTGTTCACTTCATCTCGACGTCCCTTGCCAACCAGATACACAACACCCAAGAGCGCGATGGTCAGGACGATGACGGCGAATGGAAGGGCCGTCTTGCCCACAACTTCACGAGCAAGGTCAAGGACCGGGCTGTTGGACTGAAGGTCTTCTGGAATCGGTTTGACGTTGTCTTTCTCATCGGATTCAACGATCTCATTCATTGGGTCGACCACGACATAAACGCCCTTGCTACCGGCTGAAACAGGGTAGAGCAAGTAGAGTTCAATCTCCTTGGCATCTTCCGTGTCATCTGGTGCAAGCAACGCTCCCACCACTTGGCGCATGACCACGCGTTCTTCTTCGCAACCGTTGTCACGAATTTCCTTCATGATGTCAGCATCGTTAGCTTCGCCATATTCGCAAAGAACAATCTCAATGTCAGTGGCATGGACGTTTCCAGTGTTTTGCAAGATGATACCGATAGGAATCGTCGAGTCAACTTCGCCCGATGTAGATGGTGGCATGATGATCTCCTTGATTTCGAGGTTTGGTGCTCGCAGACGGAGCGTGACAATGAACTCATTCGTGTCCAAATTCTCACCGTCCCATGCTGGGGAGTCGTCGTGGTCTCCATCGTTCTCCATGTCGCCAAACATGGAAACCACCTTCAGACCAATGCTTCGTGTGTCGAGTTTGGCGTCGGTGCCAATCTTCACAGCTGCAACGGCCGTGATGGTTTCATACGGAGCCATCTCAGGAAGGCGCCACTCGTCGAGGTCTTCGAGATAGATACAGGCGTCTTCGGGGTAGGATGATGCGGTTGACTGCATGGTCATGCAAGATTCTTCGACAACGAGGTCAGCGCTGAGTTGGCGCATGATGAACCAGTCGACATCCCAACTGCTGAGAACGCTCATTCCAGGCAATTCATTCCATAGGAGTGAATCCCCATCGCGTTGGGCCGTATGGTTGTTCAAGGTTGGAACATCGGGCACGTTTCCGTTGTTGGTCACGTTGAACATGAAGCGAACGACACGGCCAGGAGCAGAAGTCTTCACCGCATTGTCAACGGTTGGATCCATTGAAATTTGCATGTCATGGAATTCATCAACGGTGACAGTTAGAACGATGGCATCTCGAATTCGTGTTTCACGACCGCTGGCGTCCGGATAGACTTCTTCGGAGAAGGCTTGGAGCACGATGGTGTATTCACCTGCTGGCACACGGTTCGGAACGTTCATTTCCACATCAAACGCCTGATAGGTATCTGGTGAGAGTTCTTGGAGAGTTTCACGAGGAATCTCAATGTCCCAGATGACGTCAACGCCGAAGGCATCGGTCACTCGAGCGAGGCGGAAATCAAACCGGTCGGGTCCATTGCCGTCGTTGGTGACCGTGATTGGCAAAGTGATCTTTTCGCCAGGATTCACATTCATTGAATTGCCAATCGCCGGGTCAATGCCAGCATCAAGGTCGAAAACGTGCTCTACGGTGGTGGACAGGATCTCCGAATCCGAAATTCTCGGATATCCGTCAAGGTAGCCCTTCAGCGTAATGGCGGGCCCAAGGCCGGCCGTGGCGTTGTTTGGAGCGCAAACGTAGACCGTGATGCGCTTGGTGATTTTCTCTGCGTTTCCTGGGATGGTCCAAGCAATCGGGTCGCCTAGGCCATCGCCTGCATCCGCTGAGCCAGTAGCGTTATCGAAGTCAACGAGAACAACCCAGTTCTCTTCTCGCCAGGCAGGCATGCCCACACCGTCGGGCTTGGCATCGGGCGCTCCGGGTGTGGCAAAGACGAGTTCGCCGCTGTCAAAGTTCTTGGTGACGTTGACGTTGTAAGTGGCGCACTCTCCTGGCTTGACCTGTTCGGAGCGGTCATCGGCAGCAAAGACGATGTTTCCTGTTGAACGGATTGAAACGAACACGCCGAGTTCAAGGATGTCGTAGGTTCCCTTCTCAACGGACTTGATGGGTTCTCCTTCCGACCAACCCTTCACGTAGATGACGAACGCTCCTGGATCTTCGGTTGTCGGCACAAAGACCTCGAGGTTCTTAGTAACCGATTGACCCGGGTCCAATTCCACTCGAATGGGGAAGTTTACCTGCCATCCGAATGGCAACAACCATTCTTGCTGACCTTCGAGGCTGTTCGGGTCCCAGAAGACGAAGGCGTCGTTGACGTTCCCTGTGTTGGTGATGGTGATCGAGAAGATAGCGGTGTCGCCTTGTTCAATGTCCGCCATGCTGTGCGAGGTGTCGAGGTTGATTCCGTGAACAACGTCCATCAGTGTCAAGGTGATGATGTCGTTCTGAATGGCTGGATCTTTGTACGATTGTGCCGTTACACGAACTTCCGCAAGCTCGTCGCCGTTGGCCTGATAGATGGATGGTGCCTGAACTCGCATGTAGAATCGAATATCTTCGCCGCCTTCGAGGAAAATCGGGGTGTCCGGGAAGATGCTTGAATGGTTGGAGGCGAAGTAGAGGTTCGCCGTCCAATTCATTGGCACGCCTGAAATGTTCAGTCCATAGGTATCAGCGACCAGGTCTTTTGGACCGGGCGTTGAGTTGTTCATGGTCATGTTGTAGATGGTCTGTTGGCCGGGTTCGATGACGTGGTAGAAGGTTTCACCCTCATCAAAGTCAACATCAACTTGACCTGTTAAGACGTGGGAATAGCATATTGTGAATCGGTTGTTGTTACCGTCGTCACCGCACTTGTTCGTATCCGACCACGCAATGTGGGCGCCGCTTCCAAGGTCATTGGAAAATGCCGGGGGCATACCGATGGAGGGTTGGCGTCCGCTATTTGGCCCGAGTTTATTCGAATTCCACGAGGTTACCGGAACCGCTTCCCACGGGTCGAGGGCCGTCAGGCCATCACCGGTGAGGTCGGTTTGATTCAATCGGACGTAGAGAACCTCTTCGTTAGCAGAGAGGTTACCTGAGTCGACCCATGCGATGTGGACATTGTTTTGGTCATCGGTCAGAAGCGATGGGAACACCGAGTTCCCGGCGTAAGGGGAGGCAGGTGGCAGCCCATTCTTTCCTTCAACGTTGGAAATGGGCGTGTCGTTAATCTTCTTGATGGCGTACGTGGAAAGGCCTTCTTCAGCGCCATCCCAAGCACCTGCACCTTGGAGTCGAAGTTTGGTGTAGTAGATTTCGTAGTTGACGTCCTTTTCAAATCCGTAATCTCGGCCATCCATCCAAGCGATGTGCGTGTTGCCTTGCATGTCAACACCAATGGAAGGGTGGAAGGAGTAGGCGTCATCAATCGTGACACGGGTGTCGTTGACCACAACCAAGTGGCCGTCGGCGCCTGCGCCGGTGTCTTCCGCGTAGGTGCCGCCCTGAGCTGTGTGTCCGGGCAACCCAGGTGTGAAACTTGGGTCGTTGTTCATCTTGGCATATGGGTCAAGAATGGACATGTAGATTTCACGGGAGTTGTTGGTGGAGATGTATACCATGGCTTCGACGAGGAGGGCCATTTGGTTGGTTCCGGATCCCGATGGGAATTCGTATGCCTGGCCGCCGGCATCAGTGCTAGCGAGGGTATTACCGGGGCAATTTCGAGACTGAGTGGAGACGATGCCGTTGGGGCACTGGACCAAGTCCATGAAGTGGGATTGGATGTTTCCTGCACCACCGTAGCCTTGGCCGTACAAACCAACGGGAACAACGCCGGCGAGGAGGCAGTTGTCGTGGGCCTCCTGGATGGCCGCTTTGTCATCGGCTTGCTGAGACGGGTCGCCGTCTTTGGGGCCTTCGTCTGAAACGGGAATCACGATCTTTGTGGCGTTTGGGTTCCATCGGTGATCGGATTGAGTAGGAGGATTACCGGGAACGTTTCCGGCTGCGTCCTTCCATGAAAGACATGCCCAGTTGGAACCGGGGCCCCAATCCTCACCAGAATATCCGGAGTAGGTGTTGCCGTTGTAGATGGTCCCGGGCAGTTTGCGAATACCGCCAGAGTCGTCGCCGGGGGTTTGACCAAGCGGAGTGGTTCGTGGGCCGGTGTTCTGGTTGTATCCCTGGCAGTTGCCTGAGCTGGCTGCGCCGGGAAGGGTGTTGCCCAAACCATAGATGGTCTCGTAAACGGTCATGTTGCCTTCTTCGAGCATCGGCTTGATGCCTTGGAAGTAAGGGCCGCTTGCGAAGTTGCCGCCGTAAATGACCGTGCAGATGTCGGCCCATTCCGAATACATCGAACCGGAGGTGTCAACGATAAAGGCCAATTCGACCTTTCCACCGCGAGTGTCATCCCAAGCGATCTGAACGTAATCGTTGGCATCAACGACAACATCTGGGTGCCCCTTGTGGCCAATGATGGGTGTGAGGAGGGTGTCATCAAAGAGAGTGATGGTTGCACCAGAACCGATGTCGGGCTGAATCATGGAGTAGTAGATTTGCGGTTGGTTGAAGAAACGCCCCAATTCGTC
>DUIU01000133.1:0-893 GCA_013330155.1 Candidatus Poseidonia sp.
CCTTCTTCTGTGTCCACAGAGATGTATGTAACTTGTGAGTTACTGTCTTCTGCCAGCGATGTAAGAGCGTCAATGATGGAATGGCTGGATAATTCTTTGACCGAATCGCCGGAGGCTCCACACGATGGGCAAGCAGGAAGGGCTTGCTGAGGCGTGAGGCGAGCCTCCCATGTCGCATCTGTGCCATGTCCGCATTTTTTGCATTTCATCTGGATGATGTTGCCCCTTAATCCCTCGGAGATGAGGAGCGTGTCAACCGCTCCTCCTTTCAGGGCCTGGTTGATCATCATTTCACCGTACGTGGCTTTCGGATGTGCTCGAACCAATTCTTCAAGGAAGCGGTTCATCACTTGACGTTCTGCATCCAACTCAATTTCGCCCATCAATTGGCCTGCGTTCTCAACCAACTCGCGAACGCCTGATTCGTTTGAATATCCAACGTCAAAGGTCGTCTTCGCAATTCTTTTTCCGACTTCATGGTGGAAGTAGTCATTCTTGACGACGAAATCTTTCGTGGCTCCCGGCCCTCCAACGATAATCGCCTGTATGTTTTCCAAGTGAGGTAGCCAGTACGAGGAGGCGTGTTCAGTGGCTCGCTTGAAAAAATTGTGAGCCGCTTCCTCGATCAGTCGTTCGAAACGTTGAGCCGATTGCCCACCTTGACGGTGCTTGCCCATGATGTTTGAAACGAGGTGTTCTTGGACGTGAATCCGTTTCCCAGTAGCGATGCCGTAGGCTGCTTCAGCACGGTCGATAACAAATAAGCCATACGACTTTTTGTCCACCAACATCTCCTCAAGTTGGGTTAATTCAAACTTCGAGTCGCATCGGTAGCGGAATGATACAAGGGTCTGCGGAGGTTCTTCAACCACGATGTTCACCATGCGACTTTT
>DUIU01000133.1:1265-4332 GCA_013330155.1 Candidatus Poseidonia sp.
GGTGTTTTGAATCGGGAGAGGGTGGAAATAGCGGATTCAATAGCGCCTTGAACGTTTTTTCTGGTTCCCTTGGATTTGATGTTGGCGGCTTGACCGTGTTCGTTCTGTAGCATCCCTCTCGCATCGGAGATTTGTCGGTCGGGCGGGATGATGAGGGTGACCAGTTCGGTTCCGAAGCCCTTCATTTCTCGGAGGTCCTCCAAGGCCAGCTTGAGGCGCATCCGTCGTGCCGACAACTTGGCATCATCTGACATGGTACTCCCCCTTTTGCTGGGCAGAGGCGAGGCACTTCAAACCTCCCACCACTTCGGAGCAGTTTGATGCTTGTGAGGTTAGGTCAAGGGATAGGATGAAAGCATGGGCGCGATGAAGGAGCGTCATGAGCCCGGTCCATGTCGTTGCCCTTGGTGGCAGCCTCCTCCGTCCGGAAGAAGCGGATGCTCGGTCCATGTGGATGGGCCAACTTCGTCAACTCATGGTCCACTTGGAAGGAAACGAACGGCGAATTGCTTTGGTTGTTGGTGGCGGGCTACCAGCACGCGAAGGAATTGCGTTGGCCAAGAACACCGTCTCGGATGCTCATCGGCTTGATGAGATCGGTATTGCAGGTACTCGCCTCAACGCCACCGTTCTTCAACAGGTTCTCTTGGACATTGGATGCGATGTAGCCCCCTCTGTGCCCCACACGATTGAACAAGCCCGACTTCTTCTTGACCAACATCATATCGTGGTTATGGGGGGTACCGTTCCTGGACATACTACGGACACGGTTGCGGTAAAACTCGCTGCGGTCGTTCACGCCCGCCACTGCATCATCGCCACCAACGTCTCTCACGTGTACACAAAAGACCCCAGACATCATGATGATGCTGAAGCTTTGACCGAGATGACGCTGGGTGAACTTGGGGCCATCGTCGGGGTGGGGACTCCTCTCGAACCAGGCGCTTCAGCCGTGGTCGACCCTGTTGCGGTAAAGGTGGCCATGGACGCTGGTTTGGACCTTGCCGTCCTTGACGGGCGAGACATTCGGCTTCTTGACGACGCTCTTGATGGTCAACCGTTTGACGGCACCATCATTCATGCACGAGGTGATTGAAATGGTAGATGCAAAAAAAGTGAAAGACATGGTGGCCAAGAAATCCAGCCAATTCATGGGCAGCATGACGGGCACAGGAAAAATGCCGCCTCACAAACACTGCAGGATTTGTCATGAACCCATCCCTGTCAAAGCAGACCCAAGGGTTTGCAAAAACCAGGAATGCATTGACCAGCACGAAAAGGACGAGAAAAACCAGAAAGCCGTGCGCATCGCCATGTTTGTTTTCTTTGGAATATTTGCAATCCCCTACATCCTCGTTCTCGTGACGAGGGTTCTCGGCTGAGCTTCAATCCAGTCCAAATTCTCGAACCAAGAGCAGACGCAGGAAACGCTGCGCACTTTGCAGTACCAGCCCAGTCGCCATGAGGGAAAGTCCAAGCAAGCCAATCCAGATCGCTGAAAAACCCGATCCGATAATGGTGTCAAGTTGCAATGTGAAATCTTGGGCCGTCCGAGTACCCATCGCTGCTCCCGTCGCCAAGAGTCCAAAACCAGGGATGCCCAAAACCAGCAGTGGTTTCTTTTGAGAAAGGGACAGAAGGGCCCACGTCATCACGGTGAATCCATGGGATACGGCGGTGAAATTCGAGCCCTTTGGAACATCGTAGCGAATGACCGTTGGAACTTCCAGTACCCTGAGTTGTTTTTCATGGGCGTCCTCAAGCATCTCGAGTGAAAGCTCCATGCCTTCTGAATCAAAACGGAGGCGTTCGAGGGCGGTACGTGAAAACGCTCTAAATCCCGATTGTGTGTCTTTGATGCCCAAGTCGCTTGAGAGGTTTGAAGCAGCGGTGATGACCTTGATTCCGAGCCTTCGGTAGGCGGGCATGTCGGTTCCACCTCCGCCATCAACAAATCGAGAACCGATGGCAAAGTCTGCTTCTCCATCCAAGATGGGTTTCAACAACTTTGGGATGTCGCTGGTCTCGTGTTGCCCGTCGGAGTCCAGAAGGACCAAAGCGTCGGCATCGAGTTCGGTGGCACGCAAAAAGAGGGTTTTCAGGGCTCCACCGTAGCCTCGATTGACCCGGTGTCGAATGACGGTCGCTCCGCAGGCCTCGGCGATTCGAGCACTCGCATCCGATGAACCATCATCGATGCAAATAACTTCGTCGACGTACCGAAGAGCCCGTGTAACCACTGACCCGATGGTCTCTTCTTCGTTGTACATCGGCATGCCGGCAACGATGTGCGGCGTGGCCGCAAGTGGCATGTTCTCCTCTTGAGGCACGACTTCCCGTCCACATCGTTCTATATATGGATATTTAAAAAATCATGAAGAATGAAGGATTTGGCCGTTCCAACAACCTTGGTCGTTTGAGCAGCGTTGTACTTCTCAGAGAGAAGGGATTCACAGACAAGGCCCAGCGGCTTAGTCGTGAAGTTGGGTGACGGTGGTCACGGCACGTTCTCCCGATAGCACCTTTTGCAAGGCCGCCATTGAGATGACCAAGGGGACATAGGATTGCCCGTCGCTGGTCATGTAGGTGCTGCAATCGGCGAACGCTGCGGTGTTCACGGAGAGTTTGAGCGCTCCACCGGCATTGCTTCGACGAACGTAGCCCACCAAGATGTTGTTTTCCACCATCTCCGATGTGTTTTTGGATTCATTTTTTTTCATGTATTCACCTCCTCTGTGGCATGATTGCCCAGGAATTTAACCATCCCCCTCAATCCTTATGAATGCCTTCAACGGTTTGATGCCTGGAACCATTTGCCTTATACGAACGGTTTTCGTCGTCGTTTCATGCGAGCCTTGGTAACCGGTGGAGCCGGCTTTATTGGTTCACACCTCATCGACCGTTTGGTAGCAAGGGGTGATGAGGTCGTTGTCATCGACAACCTCTCAAGCGGTCATGCCTCGTTTATCCAGGGCCACCTTGATTCTGGAAAAGCCGTTATGGTTGAAGGCGACATCTGTATTCCTGAGGACGTCTCGAAGGCCATGGCCATGGACATTGACTGCGT
>DUIU01000133.1:4632-4881 GCA_013330155.1 Candidatus Poseidonia sp.
CATGGCCATGGACATTGACTGCGTGTTTCATCTCGCCGCCAACCCGGACATCCGCCTTGGTACACGAATCACGGATACCGATCTCAAACAAGGTACAGTCGCCACCTACAACATCCTTGAGGCCATGCGGGTCAACGGTGTGAAAAACATCGCCTTTGCCTCAAGTTCAGTGGTGTATGGTGAAGATGCACCACTCCCTACCCCCGAATCCCACGGCCCATGCATGCCCATCTCCCTTTACGGCGCCAG
>DUIU01000058.1:0-2146 GCA_013330155.1 Candidatus Poseidonia sp.
CACACTTGATTGTGTTTCAAGCGGAATTTTGTATTCGGCGCCAACCAAGATGGGGTAGGCTCCAATTTGACGACCAAACGTGATGCCGGATTTGCCGTGAATGCCGGGGTCTCGATGCAGTTCCGTTTCGTGAATCGGTAGCCGTGTTCGACCGTCGTGGGACTCCCAATGCACATCGTGAATGACCTGACCCAGCGGAAACAATTCCTCCAACAGCGGCTTGTCGATCTCGTCCCTGCACGCCGTCTTGAACGATGCAAAGGCCTCGGATGGTACCTCTTGGAACCCTTCCCCTTCCACCTGCCGGATGTTGATGCGTCGAAGCAACAGACCTTCCTTGCGAATTTCACGAAGCAAATCCATGTTCATGGTGTAGGTTTGCTCGGTTTCCCCGTTCAATCCAGCGATAAAATTGAGTCCGGGAAGCAACTTGGGTAGCCCACGCTCGCCCCGAACGCTGCCGTGTTTGTTGATGAGGCGAATCGCCGATTTGAGCTGTGCTGGGTCACAATTCAGCCAATTGGCTTCGTGAACGCTCGGGTCGGCCGATTCCAAACCAAAGGACAGCACGGCACCATCGGAGAGGGTTTCCACAAGCGTCTTCGTGATTTCCTCTGAGGGTTCCAAATTCTCGGCGATGATGGACGGGTTGCCGTTATCGGTGTGAAGGATGCTGAGCCGCTCGTCTTCACGAAGTCCATGCAGGAGCCGTGCGATTGGTTCTGGATTGGGAACGGGGTATTCCAATTCCCTTACTCCGTCGGCCATGTAGGTGTAGGTGTCGGTCATGCCACCAAGGCGAACGTGATGGACACCCGCTTCATGGGCCAACCTCACTTCTTCGATGATGTCCTCGGGCGTCCGCCAAATCGGAACGCCTTTCTTGGGTTCGATGCAAAATTTACATCCCCGCTTGTAGCGAACACAGCCTTGGTAGACCTCCACTTCGTAGGTCAACGGTCCAGGATTGTCTTGAGTGCCGAGGTCGGGATGTTGGTGAACCGCTTTGCTGCTGGCCCCTGCCTGAGCCCAAGCCGTCCACTGTTCGGCCGTCCGGCGCTGGTGCTTCCATTCGCCGTGGTTGAGGAAATGATGCAAGGTTGCGTCGGTATCCTGAACGGCGAGGAAAAGATTGGGCCGGAGCGGTGTCCACCCCTGTTGCTTCCAACCTCGAATGGCCCATCCACCGAAGAGCGCCGGTGTTCCATTGGGAAGGCTTCGAATGAGGGTCTGCGTCTCTTTGAGGGAAATCGGTGTGCCTCGAAGGTACTTCCCAGGTACAACCGCCCCAGCGATGCAAATGACGCCCAGGCCGTTTTCCAAATGCTGTTCGATGCTTTTGGGGTCGTTTTTCAATGCTTGACGGTAGCGGTCCACCGTCATGTAATCGTAAGGAGTCCCAGATGCTTCAAGCACGCCGCAGACATAACGGACATGAAAACCAACGTAGGGTGGAACACCAAACGCAGCGGGTTCATCCTCGTAGCCGTCCAAGACCAACCAGCGTGGCTCAGACGATTCAACCATACCATGAGGGGCAGGGGGAGGCGACTTCAATCCTTCTTTGGGCGGGGGCGTCGCTTGCGCTTCTTTCCACCCTCGCCTTCTTCACGGAGTGCCTGAAGTTCTCGGGTGGATTTTCCTCCACCGTCACCGTTTCGGTTTCCACCACGGCCACCGCCTTTGCCACCTTTGGCCTTGGCGATATCGACCTTGATCTTGCGGCCTTCAACTTCGGTGTTGTTGATGGCAGCCACCACAGCTTCTCCTTTGTCTTTCTCAGCGATGAACACGAAGCCGAAGCCCTTGGCCTTCCCACCTGGTCCGGTGGCGAGGATGACTTCGTTCACGGTGGCGTGGGCCGCCACGAGTTCCTTGAGTTGCTCTTGGGTTGCCGTGAAGGGGAGGTTTCCAATGTAGAGTTTCAAACCTTCAGGCTCTTTTCGCTCCTTTCGACCTTTCTTCTTGTCGTCGTCGGCGTCGCGAACACCGATGCGGCGTCCGTTGATTCGATGACCGTCAAGGGCCTTGATGGCCGCTTCGGCCATGGATTTTTCAGCGTAGGTGACGAATCCAAACCCACGGTTCACTCCACCGTCGTCGGTCAAGACGATGCAATCGGTCATGTCGCCATGACCCTTGAACA
>DUIU01000058.1:2358-4126 GCA_013330155.1 Candidatus Poseidonia sp.
GCTTCGGCCATGGATTTTTCAGCGTAGGTGACGAATCCAAACCCACGGTTCACTCCACCGTCGTCGGTCAAGACGATGCAATCGGTCATGTCGCCATGACCCTTGAACAGGTCTCGAAGTTCGTCGGTTCCAACATCTCTGGGGAGTCCACCGACAAAGAGGCGTGTGCCTGGTGCAGCGCGCTGACGTCCACCGCCACGACCGCCGGCTTGGCCTTCGAAACGGAAGTAGGTGCGCTCTCGCCCATCTTCACGGACATCGGCGGCGATGAAGGTTGCACGACCAGCAGGTCCCTTCGCAAACATGGCTTCGGCTTTGGGGCCCCACCGCTTGCCTGCGTTGTTGAGGGCGCTGGCTCCTTGGTCGAGGTCGGCCCAACCTGCACCGTAATTGTCCGCAAGAGCCCGGTAGGATTTGTAGACGCATGTGTTGCAGTTGACGTTCCAATCCCCATCAAGTTCGGCCTCAAGGGTATCACCGCATGAAGGACAAAGGGCGTGAAGCACACCGCAATCGTTGCGTTCACGGAAATCGAGGCGAACCACGGGTTCAACCTCTTTGATGACGGCTCGACAAACATCTCGACGGCGGAGCGCATCGGAGGTTTGGTGCATGAAGCGATCAACGAGACCGGTCACAAAGAACTGCCCGTAAAGGTGCTGAGGTTGGAGTGAACCGGGTTTTCCCTCGATGCAGAGGATCATGGCCTCTCCGTGCTTTTCGTTGAGTTTGACCACTTCGCAAAGGACGGTGTCGCCCACGACGGGTTCAACAATCGGTTTGGAAGGCGCCACTGAAATGCCGCCACCCTCAACATGGACATAGCCAACAACGGTGGAGACGATGTTGCCTCCTGCAATGGCGGTTCCTTCACCGTGTTCGTGCTCGCCTTCTTTGGCGATGATGCTTCCAGGGGTGACGAGGCTCGCCGTCATAATTCTCATTCCATTTGCTGACATGGCCCGAAATAGGTCGCACGTCGTTCGCTGTTTTGAGGGGAGGGCTCCCTCCTTTTGAACCCCCCTTATGGTTCACGCCTCGTCTTCAAGGGCCAGCCGAGCGTTGCCTTCTCGGAAGAACCGCCAACATTTGACGTCGGTTTTTCCCTTGCGTTGTGCATGGTGTGCGTAGGTCGGTGGGAGACGAAACTCGGTTCTAAGGACCACTTCCGCCCACCAGCCCTGCTCTCTGGCCATCGGTTCGAGATGGGTCGCTTTGTCGCTATGCAGGACGTGGATGGAGGCGGCTTTGGAACCGAACGCAGCCTCCAAAAATGCCCGGTCCGCTTTCTCGCGTTGAACGCCCCATGGAGGATTCATGACGATGATGTCAACGTCTTCCAGCGGGAGTTCATCCAATCCAACGGTGGCCGGCCATAGTTCGGCTCGCCCTTGAAGGTCCTTCTCAAGAGCGTCAATGTTGGTCTCAATGGCTTCAAGGGCGGCGGGGTCGGTTTCAACAAAGATGACCTTGCTGGCACCCAAGAGCAAAGCACCAATTCCAAGGATGCCGTTTCCAGCGCCCATGTCAACCACGGTGCTTTGTTCAAATCCATCCAGTTCATCCACGGCTAGCATCCAATAGGAGGCCAAGTCTCCTTCGGTAGCGTATTGTTCCAAACTGACGTCTTTACACGGATGCGGTGCAAGTTTTGACAATTTGATGGCCAGATGCTTCGGGCGCATTCGCCTCACCAACGTCGTTGTTGGTAGGGATTGCCTTGTGGCTGTTGCGATTGCATTTGCATCCGCATGGCTTGGATTTGTTG
>DUIU01000149.1:0-5266 GCA_013330155.1 Candidatus Poseidonia sp.
TGCTGCCTCCCAACATCCCCCTCATCACCACCCCCCCCAGCCCCACCGCCACCACAGCACGGAACAATCGATTGAACAAGATGATTCTCAATTGGTTCTTATCGACGGTTCTTTCGATTTGACCTACGAACTCATGCTTCCACCATCAAGCACATCGCTAACGCAGGTTCGAGTTGATGTTTGTGAGGCTCCAAATGGCGTCTGTAGGGAGACTCCACGGACGCTCTCGGTTCCTTTCACCCATTCTGGCAATGAGGTAATGGTCACTGTAGACCCAACCTATCTCAACATGTCCCAAGGTGTGTGGCAGATTGAATTCAGGGCGACCGATGACTTGCTCCGAGATAGCGGTCTTCTTCAAACGACCATCCTTTATGATAATCAAGCACCGTACGTTGAACTTCTTCTTCCCGCAAATGTCATGGAACAGGAGCCGGTCAATGTTTACGTCTCCGTTGAAGATGGTTATTTGGGTGAATCAAGTTCGTTCACTTGGACCATCATCAACGAAATTGGCATGCGAAGAGCACCGGTGGAATCCGAACAGATTGCGGTGGACCAATTGTTGCTCAACTTCTCTGAACAAGGGGTCTATTCGATCGAAGTATCGGTTCGAGATCGTGCGGGTTATATGACCCAAGATTCATCCACAATCACCGTCATGAATCAAAGGCCAACGGCGTTGATTAGCGTTGATGGATTGGTCTTAGAAGACGATGTGCGCCTCACCCTTGTTGATGGTGAAAGCTGGGTGATTCTTGGAAATAAGAGCGTTGACAATGAACCCGTGGACTATCTATGGGTCATCAACGATGACCGTTCTTGGCGTGGGATCTCAACCCTCACGCCTGACCAGTTTGATCGAACTGGTGTTCACACAGTGGAACTGATCGTATTTGACGACGATGGGGCAACGCACTCCACCACCATTGAAATTGATATTCTGGCCCCTGCACCGGAGGAAGATTCCTCAATGCTGGCTTGGTTCTTCCCCGGTCTTTTGGTGCTCATCGTGCTTGTGGTCGTGGGTTTCCGTTCCAAATCATCGACCAATCTCGAACTTCCAAAATGGAAGAACGTTGAACATTCAGGTAATGGTACTGAATCAACCGAATACATCAACGAAGATGCAACGATTGAAGAAGACGAAGCGCGAGGGTGAATCATGTTCGCTGAAGCTATGGCCCGTCTACCATCGCATCCTGCTCCGACCTTGCTTGAAGAGTTTGAACAACGACAAGACCGGTTAACATCACAATTTCGACACGACGACGTCTTCGTTCTCGCATCACCTCCGCACGCCGTGCACTCCAATGATGTTGAATACCCCTACCGAACATCCAGCGACCTCATTTACCTGACCGGATGGACTGAAGCCGAAAGCGTGTTTGTGTTGCGCCATGAAGATGGTCGTTGGGTTTCATCCCTGTTTGTCCAGCCAAAGGATACGCTCAAGGAGATATGGGAAGGTCGTCGTCCAGGTGTGGAAGGGGCACTTTCCTCGTATGCTGTCAATGAAGCCTACGGCAACAATGAATTGGAAGACCAACTGTCCAAATGGCTCACGAATGCTCGTAGGGTGTTTCATCGCGGTGGCGTCAACCACCATATTGATGGCCTCATCGAAACCTCTGTCCAACGACGTGATCGTGCTCGCCAACATTTTGGCACCGGTCCCGTTGCTGTTGAAGACCCATCGGGTTTGCTGGCTGAATTGCGCCTTAGGAAATCAGCGTCCGAAATCGAACAGATGGTCTATGCGAGCAAGGTAGCCAGCGTTGCGCATGAACTTGCCATGAGGCATAGCAGGGAAGGCGTGACAGAATACCAGTTGCAATCGGTCATTGAAGGGTTCTTCTCCTATGCAGGCACTTCTGGATGGTCCTATCCTTCCATTGTTGGATGTGGTGAAAACGCAACGATTCTTCATTACAAAACCAATCAAGATGTTTGTGGGCTTGATGAAGTCATCCTCATTGATGCTGGAGCAGAATTCCGTGGTTACGCTAGCGACATCACCCGTTCATGGCCAATCTCAGGGAAGTTCACAGATGCTCAACGTGAGATTTACGAAGTGGTGCTTGAGGCGCAATTGGCGGCCATAGAGGCATGCCAAGTCGGTAATCTCTATACCGCTCCGCACGATGCTGCACGCACCGTTCTTGCTGAAGGCCTCATCCGATTGGGTGTGATCTCCCAAAGCGTAGAAGATGCACTTGACATGGGAACAGGAGAACTCAAGCGGTGGTACATGCACAACACAAGCCACTGGATTGGACTTGATGTCCACGATGCAGGAGTCTACAAGCCAGGTGGGCAACCCCGTACCTTGGAGCCAGGCATGTGCCTTACCGTCGAGCCAGGTTTGTACTTCGGAGCATGGCGGCCGGATGTTGATTGTCCTGAACGTTATGCAAACATTGGCATTCGCATTGAGGACGATGTTCTCATTACATCTGATGGCCCGATTGTGCTGACGGATGACTGCCCGAAAAGCATCGAAGACATTGAACGTATTGTTGGAAAAGACCTCCGCTGAGGTGGTAAGTTGAATTGGGAACAAATTCTGCAGCGCCAATCCCTTTGGGAAAGAAGCCGTTCGGAGGAATTCCGAATGACACCCGAAGAGGCGGTCATTCTCTATGATGAGGCACCACTTCACTCGTTGATGCAGGCTGCCCATCAACGGCGCTTGGCCATGCATCCAGAAGGAAACGTGACGTACCTTGTTGACCGGAACATCAACTACACCAATGTCTGTACGATCAATTGCCAGTTTTGCTCCTTTTACCGCCCTCCAGGCCATGATGAGACGTACACCCAAACCTATGAGGAAATTTCAGCCCGAATCCAAGAATTGGAAGCCATCGGTGGTTCTCGTATTCTCATGCAGGGGGGCGTCAATCCGGCGCTTCCTATGCACTGGTACACCGACTTGCTAAAATTCCTACGAACCAATCATCCATCCATTGATTTGGATTGTTTCAGTCCAATTGAAATCGAGGGCTTGGCCGAAGTGTGCGAAATGACCACTCTTGAAGTCCTCCAACATCTGAAATCAGCTGGTATGCACGGTCTACCCGGCGGTGGTGCTGAAATGTTGGTCGAAGAAGTACGCAAAGACGTCTCTCCCAAAAAAGGAGCACCAGCCAATTGGTTGCGGGTCATGGGCGAAGCCCAATCCCTCGGACTGACCACCAGCGCTACCAACGTCATTGGTTTTGGCGAGGGGGCTCGTGAACGCGTTGAACACATGAGAAGAATCCGTGAACTTCAATCCTCTTCCCTGCATGATCACGGTCATGGATTCACATCGTTTATTGCATGGCCTGTTCAGCTCGAATCCAATACATTTGGACGCCGAAACCGTGGTCAAAACAAACACGTGCTGGGGGCTGGCTCCTCTGAGTACCTTCGCCATGTAGCCGTATCTCGCCTGTTTTTGGACAACGTGGAGCACATTCAAGCATCCTGGCCCACGATGGGACTGAAGGTGGCACAGATGGCGTTGCTGGCGGGAGCTGACGATGCTGGCTCAACCATGATGGAAGAGAACGTTGTTTCAGCCTCGGGTACGAGCAAACTTGACGCAACCGAGGTTGAACTTCAATCGGCCATTGTACGAGCTGGATTCACACCCGTTCGAAGGGACAGCGACTACCAACATCTGGCCACCGATCTGGTGGTTTCAGACACCGCCGACCTCGCAGCACCGCCACCGAGCATTATGTCGTAGGACCATAGAACACAATCCAAACGACGGCACGAATGTTTCGACCACCGTTTCCAATACCGTCAGAGGGAACGTATTCTGCACCGTTGTAGTAGCCTCGGTACACGATGTGATTGGTGTTGTTGGTTGAGTTATCAACCCAATCGGTAATGTCATATGTCCACTGTTTGACATCCTGTCCCGCACACCATCCTGCACGCCCGAAGGGCCATGAGCCAAATTGATTCGCGACAACGCCATTGTTGACCTCGTTCTCACATCCTTCACTGTTGTAGACAATTGGATGCCATTCATACGTTTGATGCTGTCCCATTGTGTAGTGATGCTCATGATCGCAGAATTCAGCGCAATTGGCCGTGTCCTGGTTGAATCCATGGCCCGTAATCGTCGCCACGATCTCAACGCTTGTAGCGTAGGAAGGCACGGTAAAATTCAACTGACGAACATGCCTTGACTCGTTGTTGTACGTGCCGTCGAATTGCCCTCCACTGAAGGCGTAGGTGCCGTTGGTTGCACGGCTTCCGCTTCCCCAATTACTAAACAGGAAGGTTACGGTCAAATCGCCTTTGTTGGCGCCTGCATACTTGAATCGGCGCTCTTCACCGTCCTCAAACATGAAGAGGTAAGGTGAGATATCGGTGAGCCACATTCCTTCTCGGCCGTAGGTTGTAATCCAACGGATGGTCTCCGTATTGCAAACGGAATCATTGGCACGGTCGCAGACAAACATGTATGCTAGGTAATCCCATTCGTGACATCCTCCATACGAACCATCTGATTTTTGGTACCGATTGGTTCGTTCGTAGCATGCATGCTCGTGGTACACTTCCAACGTATCATACGATGTGAGGTTGTTTGGCAGGTCAAACGTTGCGTTGGCAAATGAGGAGTAGCCACCTTGCCAACCGCCAGAGTGGCGCTCAAAATCCATGACTGAGACAGCGTGGACTGCAGGGTCTTGTTCACGAATTTTTGTAGGGAATTCTGCCACCCATTGGTTGGGCTCGAAGGAAAGGTGGTAGGGGTCGTTCGACTGGGTTGTCCACGCATAGAGGGAGCCAGTTTCACGGGCGAGTTGGAATCGATCAATGCCCATGAAGAATGGGCTGTTGAATGAGCTGATCATTGAACCAATGCCACCTCCGAGGTTGCTTGCGTCCATGTCAATGTAGTGGATGCGGCTATCCCAATGAGCTTCTTCAGAGGTCGTTAATCCAGCCAAAACCGTATTGCGTTGTTGGATGACATCGTTGTGGTAGCTGTTGTCAAAAGAACCGTAGAAGAGGTGAGTGTTCAGTGGTAGATTTCGTATGAATTTACCCGGGTTTTGACCCCATGTTGCTCCGTTGTTGTTTCCGTTGCTATCCGTGTACTTGAACATGAAAAAGTAGACATCATGGCCAGTCCATCGGTTGTTGAAATTGAAACTTCCGTTGAGCGTTGGGAAAGTGAATTGCGGAACCGTTTGCATGGGGCCATTCAAACTGGTGGCGGCGGTCCAGCCAACGGGAAGTTGCACAACAGCACACCCCA
>DUIU01000149.1:5674-7097 GCA_013330155.1 Candidatus Poseidonia sp.
ACCAATCCCGTGGGCGTGCCTTCGCACTGGTCAAGCAGGTCGTTTACGCCGTCTTCATCGGTATCCCTTTCAATCGCTGCGCACCCGAGTTCATTCACATCCACAGCATCCAGAGGAGTCCGTGGACATTGGTCCAACATATCTCCGGTGGAATTCACATCGTCGACTCCATCGTTGTCATCGTCTTCGTCTTCTGTCGCATCTTCGCATCCATCGTTGTCCCAGTCGGTGGTGTTGTCTGAATACCAGTTTGCAACACCCTTTGCACACGAGTCGTTTTCATCCATGTGATCGTCGTTGTCGTCATTGTCGTCTTCATCGAGGTCTGAACATCCGTCGTTGTCCCAATCACTGTACCGATTTGAGCCCCATCCTTTTCGTCCAATAGGGCACAAATCGTCCACATCTTCAACGCCGTCGTTGTCATCATCGGAGTCTTCATCTGCGTCATGGCAACCATCGTAATCATAATCTGCAGAGGGCGTACTGACCCAACCATATGACCTGGGGCACAAATCGTATGTGTCCACGATACCGTCGTTGTCATCGTCATCGTCTTCATCGATGTCTCGACATCCATCTTGGTCACCATCGGTGGCTTGCGTGGATTGCCATCCCTGGTCAGCTCCGATGCCCGAGGGACAACGGTCATTGGCATCTTGTATTCCATCTCCATCCTCATCATCACCTGCTCCTTCGATGAAAATTTGCGTTGTTCCAGTATCGCTTGAGAGGCTATATTTGCCACAGTTGGCTTGGGTCGTGACGATGTGAGATTGGGTGGCCTCAGTAAAGTCAATGAGGACTTTCCATGAGGCTTCAGAATTCAATCCAATGGTGCCTTGGTTACCGTCCGTGATGGTGTATGAAACGGTGCACGACTCTGGATAGAGGTGATCTACTGAACCCTCAAACCACACCACATTGGGTTCTTGAAGTTCAAGGAAAGGGGGAACTGTAAGAATTGGGGCTGGCTCCAGAGGGGCCTTCACGTACAAGTCAAGAAGGATTGGAGCGACCTCAGGTACTAGATCGGATGTTCCGGCATTGATGATGATGATGGAAACGATGTGGCCGCCAGTGACCGTGGGTGTGAACTTCAGTTGGTATCCAGCGTCATTTTCAGTCCATTCAATGTCTGAAACGGGACTGAAATCGGGTTGCAAAACAGTGGGCTCGATGGTCCAATCGCCTTCGCCTTCTTGTTGAACACCAAGTGAAAATGTGGCCTCCTCGCCGAGGCTGATTTCGGAAGGCGAGACCAACCACGTCGTCTTGAGTGAATAACTGGATTCTTCAGGTTCTTCGATTTCAGGTGCTGGTTCAGTGACGCCGAGGCAGCCTGCCAACATCATTAACGAAACCAGAAAGAGCGCAGAGACATGACGCACTTGCATAGAGCGTGGTTGCCTTGGCTGTCTTT
>DUIU01000001.1:0-4648 GCA_013330155.1 Candidatus Poseidonia sp.
GGGTGGGAAGGTGTGTCGTACTTGGGTCTTGAAAACTTTGGCTCTCCCATTCAAATTCCTCCTCATGCCTTCTTTCGGCTGACACCGAGTGTCAAGCCGCCACGTCCGTTGGATCGACCGCGCTGACCACGAACTTTGTTGCCCGATGCGTGGCGAACACCACGGTAGCACTTCATGGTTCGAAGTCGGTTAATGTCGTCTTGAAGACTGAATCGGACTTGCTGTCCGGTCAAGTGGATTTCGTTGCCCGTTTCCAAATCTCGTTGTCGGTTGAGCATCCAGAGAGGAACAGTCTCGGCGTAGGATTCAATGGCGAGCCGGAGTTGTTCTTGTTGCTCGATGTCGAGGAAACCAGCGAGCGCATAGGGGTCAAACCCGGTGTTTTTGCAGATTTGAACAGCGGTTCGGGCACCGACGCCCTTGACCGAGGTCAGAGCTGTGGCCAAAGGCTTCAACCCGTCCATGTCCGTATCTGCCATACGTAGAATGTATGAAAAGTCATCACCAAGGTCCTCATCCTTTGGTCTCGCCATATCTTTCACCTTATCGTAACACCACAGTGTCACGCATCCCTCCGACCAACCTCCCATATATCAAGACCGCGATGATGACATTCGCGCCACTGAGCCGTGAAAACCGCTCAAATCGGGGGGGATGGTTCTGCTTCGCTCGGACAAACGCAAAGCAAGAGAAGGTCACCGTGTGGATGTTGGGCAACAAAACCCTCCCTGTCGCCATGGCGTCGCTTGAGTTGCCGGTCGAGGGAGCCCTGCAGTTTTGGTTGGAGCGCCGGGTCGATATCAAAGCGTAATTTCACCGAGGCCAAACGGTGTTCAAGGGATACACTCACCAGTTGGTCAACGGTCGTTTCGTCAAGCGAAAATTTCAGCAATTCCACAACCCTCCCTGTCGCTTGAACCAACCCTTGGTCTTGCACCTCCAATTGAAGCGGGTGGTCATGGTGAAGTTGTGGCCGCCGCCCTTCAACCGCCGCCCAGCGACCTTGTTGCATGGGTGCGACGCGGTGAAGCCACTCTTCCATTAAACCACTCTCCATCAAGGCCGCGTCGAGGATGCTGACTTGTTCGCCCCGCTTTGGTGGATGGTAGCGAACCTCGGGTGCGGTTAGAAGGCCTTTACTTCTCAGAACAATAGGGGCGTCAGCCAAGGATGCCGGTACTCGGATGAATCGGCGAGCAGCGTTTGCATCCGCAACCCCTCCGAGCCACAGGGCCAACCGGTCAACTCGGCCGCGGCCGCGGGACGTCCACTCCCACGTTCGTGCGATGTCGGGCCAAATCGCATCCACAATGGATTCAACCTCGATTCTCTGAGCCCCCGTCAATCGAGGAGAGAGGTCGAGAAGGAGTGAAGGAGGCTGGTTTTTGTCAAAATATGGGGCCCATGAAGCCAGAACGAGATGCAAAGGCGGTTGCATCTCCTCTAGAGCATGCGTTCGGCTGTTGCGCGGCCGAGCGGGGTCCAAGTGAAGGAACGCCACTTCAATCTCGTTGTTTGGAAGTGCTGCTACCACGCCTTTGGGGTCTGTTCCGTCGCCTGAGACGATGTGGGTGCCAAGGTACCAATCCTGGTCGCTGTTGCGCGTGTGATGGGCCACGGTTCGAACGTTGATGGCGCTGGCTTGCGCTCGTTCGGGTGCCAACTCAACTCCGAGAAGTGGGCGTTGGAGCGCGGCTCCGTAGGCAGCCAGCTGGATGCCGCTTCCGCAAGCGCAATCCAACACATATCCTGGAGGGAGTTCGTGTTGGCTCACCATTTGGGCGCGCAGGGCGGCGATTTGCCAGGGCGTGGCCAACGGCCGCCCCTCGTTGGCGTGGTGAAACAGCAAACCTTCGGGGGCAGTTGCGTCCTTGGCCAACTCGACCAAACCCTCTGTGCTCGCATCGATGGGTTGTAGGGCGCGGTGCAAATGACCACCTCAAAGTCCTACGATGTCGGTTCGAGTCATGAGCGATTCAAACGCAATCCCAGCGGCCGCAAAGGCAGCTTCCGCGCCTTCTTCACGGTCAAGAATGCTGATGACGCCGATCACGTTGCATTCGGTGTCCTTGTGGATTCGGTCAACGGCGAGAATGGATGAACCTCCGGTGGTGGTTACATCTTCGACGATGACGACATCGCCGCCCCCCTCCAGAGAAGTCCCTTCGATACCGGGGGGATTGTTGGTTTTGCGTCCTCCCCTGCCCTTTGGAGACTTTCGAACCATGAAGCCACGAAGGGCCTCATCCGCCTTGGGTGAGGCGATGACAATGGCGGTGAGGGGTACGGCGCCAAGTTCCAAACCCCCAACCAAGGTAGCGCCCATGGCCTGAATGCGTTGGTTCAGAAGTTCGCCCATGATGGAAGCCGCTTCAGGATGCATCATGACTGGTTTCGTGTCAAAGAACCATCTCGAGTGCCGGCCACTGGCCAACGTAAAGGCGGTGTCAGACCCACCGTCCAAGAAAGCTAAATCGTGGGTCAGCCGAGCGAGCCTCGGCCAGTCAGCGTGATTGCGGACCGAGTCGTGAACGCCCATGCTTCCCTCCTTGGCGGTCATGACATGAACTTTCCTTCTCCGTCCCGTGGATGGCCATCAAAGTCCACCGTGTTGATGATAAAGGGTCGCCATGAACAGCATCCGAGTGAAGATGGCCGCGTCTGAGCAGAAGGTGGATTTGGGAGATAAAAACCCCCTTATCGGCCTCGATGTTGAGCGTTTGGAACGAGAGATGGTCGCCTACCATCAATGGCTTGACGAACGTGCAGATGATGCATACCGTATCGCAGAACTCGCTCGACAGCAAGGCTTGGACCACAAAGACAGGGTTGAAATTCCTCGTGCATCGGACTTGGCCGGACGGACCGAAAAACTCCTGATCGAACATTTGGACGGCTACGAGGTGGCCGACGATATCCGAGCCCTTTTGGAGGAGCACGACCGTGAAACCACCTCCATCATCATCGCCCAATCGGTTTCAAGGGGTTTCCGTGAATCGGGGTATGACCTCGAGAAATCCATTGATGTTGGTCTTCGCGTGGGTCTTGCTGTGTTGACCGAAGCGGTTTTGGTGGCGCCCTTGGAGGGAATCAGTGAGGTTCGTCTTCTCAACAACATCGATGGTTCTCAATTTGTTTCGGTGCATTTTGCAGGACCGATTCGAGCCGCTGGTGGAACAGCCCAAGCCCTAGCGGTCTTGATTGCGGACATGATTCGACGGGAACTGAACATCGGGCACTATCAACCTACAGATCCAGAAGTGGAGCGGGTGAAGGAAGAATTCGGCCTCTACCGCGGCAACTTGCAGTATCGCCCTTCGCCCGAGGAAATTGATGAGATCGTTCGAGCCTGCCCGGTGATGATCAACGGCGAATCCACGGAACGCATCGAATGTGCGGGTTACGGCAACGTGCGAAACATCGACGAAGCCAGAATCCGAGGCGGTGTACTCTTGGTCATCGGGGAAGGAATGTGCCTCAAAGCACCCAAAATCCAGAAGCATACCGAACGCCTCAGTGTTCCAGGATGGGACTTCATCGCTAAGTTCGCCGCGCGAGGAAAGGAAACTGAAGACGGTGGAGAAGCGTCTTTCAAAACTCAACAAATCCCCCCCATTACCAAGTTCATGAAGGACATCATTGCTGGACGCCCGGTCTTTGGCGGGCCACTCGAACCCGGTGGCTTCCGGCTGCGATACGGCCGCGCTCGACCTTCTGGACTTGCTGCTGCTTCAACCAACACCGCTTCGATGCTGGCGTTGGACGATTTCATCACCATCGGTACGCAAATGAAAATTGAACGCCCCGGGAAAGCATGCGCCATCACTCCTTGCGATGAGGCAGAAGGCCCCTGGGTGGTTCTGAATGATGGGCGCTTCCTGCGGGTCGACGAGCCCGCTGCGTATGTCTCCATCCGCACAGATGTCAAGCAGGTTTGGGACAACGGCGAACTTGTCATTGGCTATGGTGAATTCATGGAGAACAACAAGCGTTTGGTGCCCGCCGGCTACACCATGGATTGGTGGGCCAGCGACATGCTGGACAGTTTGGCGACTGAGGAGGAAGTAGCGGCGTTCCTCCAACACCTTGGGCAACCTCGCTCAGCATGGCCCGCCGGATGTCCTGGCCTCCCTTCAGAAGAGGCCGAGGACCCTCATGCTCAGTTTTGGGTCCGCTGTGATTGGCATGAACAACTCCGTCAATGCGACCTCACATGGGCACAAGCTCTCGCTTGCTCACGAACCTATGCGACTTCGCTGCCCCCTCCGCACAATCCTTGGTTCAAGGACCTCCCCATCGAATGGTTACCCTCGTTTCTTAGTGAACTCGAATCGGGCACGATTGAACCGTTCACAGCACAGCAGGACTCGCCGCAGGGAGCTCGTCCCCTGCCAAGCGACCGGCAATTGCGTTTGTCCGGTGGAGCGATAGGATGGCGTTCGGGAATGATGGACGAATTGGAACCTGAATCCCTCCCTCCCCTCGAATCGGCCACCTACCCCGGACCACAAGTTGACTTTGAGGACCCCGTCATGTCGGAAACCCTCCCAGAAGGATGGGCGCTGCATCAGCATGGGTTGGTCAAAGGGGCGATGATGCTGCTGGGTTTGCCTCACTTCCATGAGGGTGATGACATCGTTGTAACCGC
>DUIU01000001.1:4962-6608 GCA_013330155.1 Candidatus Poseidonia sp.
GGCTGGGAATCGATGCTTGAAGGGCTTGGCTTTTCCAGCGATGGTGATGCGCCCTTACGACAGAAAAATGCTCAACAGGTGACCGTGGAACGGCTTGAAAACCTTCGTCGAGCAAAACTTGTCCTCGACGAGGAGCGTGCCCGAAGAGATATCCTTGAGAAGGAACGTGCCACCATCCGTATCGCTGCTGAAACAGGAGCGCGGCAACGCGGCCTCGGGATCGCTGAAACCGATAAAGTAGGGCGCGCCGCCGCCGCTTCAGTACCCGATGAAGGGCCCCGAGACCCCACAGGCTACCTCGCCGCTCAACGGCTCGAAGATGAGCACGCCATCGAGGGAATCATGGTCATCGTTCGGGACCTCTCGGAGTTACGTTGGGAGCACAGTGCCCCCGTTCGTGTCGGTTGTCGAATGGGGCGTCCAGAGAAGGCTGCTCCGCGTGTCATGAACCCAATGGCCCATTCGCTGTTCCCCATCGAGTTGAATGGAGGAAATCAACGTCTGCTTAACAACGCGATCGACAAACGCACCATTCGTGTTCAATTGGGACGACGCACATGCACGGTTTGCGGAAAAGAATCGCCTTTGCTACGATGCCATCATCGCGTGGTCGATGCCCATGGAGAGGGCAAAGCAGGAGAGGCATGCGGAGGTGCTACCACATCCAATCCAACGAAATCAAACGCTTACCGTCGCGGTGAAGTCCAATCGGTTCGCATGGACGAAATGGTTGAAGACGCGCGTATTCGCCTTGGAATCGACCGATTGCCGGGGCAGGTCAAATGCATGAAGAAATTAAACAGCCGTGACCAAACCCCAGAGGCGATTGAGAAAGGCATTCTCCGTGCGCGCCATGAACTGCCCGTGTTCCGGGATGGAACCGTCCGGTTTGACATGAGCGATGTTCCCACAACACACTTCCGTCCGCGTGAAATCGGTGTTCCCTGGAAAACCCTTCACGGACTTGGCTACACCCACGATTATCGCGGGAATCCTCTGGAGGATGACGAGCAAACCTTGGAATTGTTCCCGCAAGATTTCATCGTAGCCAAAGGTGCAGCGGATTTCCTCTTGAGGACGGCGAAATACATCGATGAGTTGCTGGTTCGATTCTACAACATGGAGCCGTATTACAACGCCGATAAGCATGACGATCTTGTCGGGCACCTGATTTGCGCTCTCGCACCCCACACCTCGGGCGGCGTGTTGTCCCGCATTATCGGATGGGCTGATTGCTCAGGAGGGTACGCTCACCCGCTGTTCCATGCTGCAAAGCGTCGCAATTGCGATGGTGATGAAGACGCCATCATGCTCTTGATGGACGGGCTCCTCAATTTCAGTCGTGACATTCTTCCAGCGAATCGTGGCGGTCAAATGGATGCACCACTGGTGCTGACCACGCGGCTGAACCCGACCGAGGTTGACAAAGAAGCGCTCAACGTTGATTCGGCTTGGTTCTATGAACGAGACTTTTACGAAGCGACGCTCAATCAACCTCATCCAAAGGACATCCAGGGCCGAATGGATTTCGTTGAACGCCGCTTGGGCAGCATTGCAGCGGTCCGCGGGTACGGCTTCACCCACGATTGCCACGCCATTGACCGTGGACCTGCGTTGTCGGCGTACAAAACGCTTGATACAATGAT